>JBAVGO010000114.1:0-25467 GCA_049684915.1 Lutisporaceae bacterium
AGGGAGTAGAGCCAGATACCATAGTAGGTATAATGCTAGAGCGATCTATTGAGATGATAGTTGGAGTCTTAGCTATATTAAAGGCTGGTGGAGCATATTTACCTATTGACCCACAGAATCCTGAAGAAAGAATTAAATTTATGCTTGAAGATGCTAAAGCAAATATACTATTAACACAAGACAAATTTAAGGATAATTTTAAATTCTATGGAGAAACAATTAGCTTAGAGGATATAGGACTATATAAGAACGATAGCAGTAATTTACACAATAATACCTTGCCTAACAATATTATTTACATAATATATACCTCTGGCACTACTGGAAACCCTAAGGCAATTTTAACAGAGCATAGAAATGTTATTAATTTTATCTATAGTTTTAATAATAGCTTAAATTTAACTAGTGAACAATGTACATTATTGCAGTCTTCCTTCACCTTTGATGCTTTTGTAGAAGAGGTTTATGGCTCCTTGCTTTTTGGAGGAAAGGTAGTATTACCTCGAAATGAAGAGGTTAAGGATGTGAAAAGCCTAAGAGAGCTGGTAGAAAAGCATAAGGTTACAATACTAAGCTGTTCGCCATTTATATTAAGTCAGTTTAATGAGCTAAAGCCTATGAAATCAGTAAAGGCAATTTCCAGCAGTACAGATGCCCTCAAAAAGGAATACTTTTCAAATATAATAAAGTATTCAAAGGTATATAATTTGTATGGACCAACAGAAGGTACAGTTTGCAGCACTTACTTTAATTGTGATGATATAGACGATATTAATATTCCTATAGGTAAGCCATTTCCAAACTACATGGTTTATATATTGGATAAAAACTTTAATCCAGTACCCATAGGAGTTCCAGGAGAAATACATATATCGGGAGACGGTATAGCTAGAGGTTATCTAAATAATCCTAAGTTAACAGAAGAAAAGTTTATTGATAATCCATTTATGCCAGATAAAAAAATGTATAAAACAGGAGACATGGGCAAGTGGCTGAGAAGTGGTGATATAGAATTTTTAGGAAGAGCAGACTTACAGGTAAAAATAAGAGGCTACAGAGTTGAGCTTGGAGAAGTTGTAAGCCAATTACTTAGCTG
The DNA here is from genome assembly GCA_049684915.1 of Lutisporaceae bacterium. GTDB lineage: Bacteria > Bacillota > Clostridia > Lutisporales > Lutisporaceae > GWB2-37-7. The sequence goes on from JBAVGO010000114.1 coordinate 1,097, forward strand.
TGAAGCTGTAAAGGAAGCCATAGTTATAGCTAGAGAAGATGAACAAATGAATAAATATCTGTGTGCATATTTTGTATCGGATAAGGAATTAACTGTAGGAGAATTAAGAAAGCAGCTAGTTAAAGGCTTACCAGAATATATGATACCACCTTACTTTGTTAGATTAGAAAAAATACCTCTAACATCAAATGGAAAGATAGACAAAAGGGCATTGCCTGAGCCAGATGGTATTATAAATACAGGAGCAGAATATGAGGCACCACGCAATGAAGTAGAAGAAGTTCTGGTTAATCTATGGCAAAAGATATTAAAAGTAAATGGAAGAATAGGTATAAATGACAATTTCTTTGAGTTAGGAGGAAATTCTCTAAAGCTCGTTGATTTAGTTAATAGAATAAATAGGGAATTCCAGATTGAAATATCATTGACGGAGATATTTAAAGCTACAAAAATAAAGGAGATATCGAGCTATATCATTGATAGATATGAAGAAGACACCAGAGCATCAGTAGTGCTGCTTAATAAACCTAGAGAAAAGAAAATATTTTGTTTTCCTCCTATCACAGGGTATGGCTTAGTATATAATGAGCTATCAAATATTTTAGAAGATTACTCCTTATATGCTTTTAACTTCATTGAAGATGAGGATATAATAGAAAAATACGTAAATGAAATAATCAATATACAACCTCATGAACCTTATATATTGCTTGGATACTGTATGGGTGGAAGACTTGCATTTAAGGTAGCTAAGGAGTTGGAAAAACGAGGGAATAGGGTAAGTAATTTAATTATTTTTGATGGCTATAGACAGATAGAGAAGAATCCTCCTTCAGATGAAGATATCGAGCAGTATAAAAATAACCTATCTAAAAGTATAGAGGAAGATAAAAAGTATTTGATGTTTAAAGAGGAGATATTGGCAAAGACAATAGCTTATTATAGATACTGTGGTGAATTGGTTGATGAAGGTGCAATAAACGCAAATATACATTTGGTAAAAGCAGTAGATATAGATGCAACAACGGTATTGAATAATGGATGGGGTGAAGCAAGTACATGCAACTATAACGTATATCAAGGATTTGGGAAGCATAATGAAATGCTGGAGGCTGGATTTGTGGAGGGGAATGAAGGGGTATTGGTGGATATTTTGGATGGAGGAATTTAGGGATTAGGTATGTGGGAATTGGGAAGGGATCAGCTGAGAAGTTGGTCTCTTTTTGTTTGGGGAAATGAACATTGATTTGCAGAAATTGTCGAAAATTGCGAACGAAAGTTTGGGAAGAATGACATTATAATGAAGGATATTGTAGTAATGGGAGAGAAAGCATTGTTTGTAAGAGAATTTTTAATATAGCTACGAGCTAACCGTCAAAGCGTCATGACAATAAGGTGATAATGAATAATGAATGGAATATCAAAGAGTGTGGTAAACAGGGTTTAGGGACAGTACTTGTCCCATGAATGCAAAGGAAAGATACGTAGAAATCTTTAGATTTCAGCACTTTGCGAGATATATGACTTCCACGACGGATGGCGATGATTTCAGGAATAAGGCGTTGAGAGATAAAATTGATGTATTGGTAGTGCTGGACATGGAGTGTGTAAACATGTTTAATGCTTGCTTAGATTAGAGTGTTTAGGCATGTCTATATTACGCAGTGTGAAGTAAAATTAAGACTGGGCAATGACGAGAGGATGTCGGTTTTTATCCCGGTGTTCTCTTTTTATATACAAAGTTTTATAAGATTAATGGAAATAAATTCATATAAGTAATATAATCATGTTAATAATGTAGTTTCCATTGATATTATGCAAGGCTTTTTAATGTCGGATGTAAATGAATTTCTAAATAATGAGATTAACAGGAAACAGAAATAAAGTGTATTTTGCAAGCCCTTTCTGTAACGAAGGGGGTGCGGACGTTTTCTTGGACCTTTAAACGACTAACCCCAGACTCCTTCTGTAGTCTAGCGGACTCTTTCCTCCAAGTGATAGCTTAATCCGTTTTTCGGCATACCACTTTATGTATTTATCCAGCTGCTCCATGAACTGTGCTATTGAAACACCAGTCCAAGAGAAACCATAAAACATCTCATTTTTAAGCCTGCCAAAGAAACCTTCACAGGCAGAATTATCTGGTGAACACCCCTTCTTTGACATGGAACGTATAAGTTTAGCCTTTTCCATTCGCTCAATCCAGCCTGGCCAACGGTAATCGACTAAAGAAAAGGGATTACTCCCTTTTCCTCGTCTAAGAACCGTACGTGAGAGTTTCCAGCTCATACGGCTCAAGCATTTCTTCACCATTTCTGGCGGCAGACAGTAATTTTAATAACAGTTTTCTATGTTCAAAATATTCTTTGTGTATAAACGGATTCTTAGAAATCTGTAATTTGGGGTGTCGGACGATTTGTATTCTCCTTAGGTTAATAAGGCTGTATTCATCCGTCATGAACAACCATCTCTTTCCATCCTTTTCATGCCAGTATTTGTTTAGTCTCCACCATAAATTCTTGTTTGGGTGTCTGTGTTTTGCCCATTGTTGCAGTAAAATGTAAAGTGTATTGTTAATATATGAGAAGGCATGGCTAGCGACAACATGCTTATGATAGTTTGTCCATCCTCTAATTATCTGGTTTAACCTCCGAATTAGTTCTGATTGTGTTCCTGCTTTCATTTCTTTCAGAATAATGGTTGAGCATTTTCTTATCAGTGTCTTTATTGAATTCTTTGAGGGTTTAACTATCAGTTTCGCTTTGTACTTTCGGAATGTCCATCCCAGGAAATCAAAGCCTTCATCTATATGTGTAATTATTGTCTTTTCTTCAGATAAAGATAATCCTCTCTCTTTTAGGAATTGACTGACAGTTTCCTTTAGTTCTTCTGCTATTTCTTTTGTGTTTGCGGTAATGATAAAGTCATCAGCATATCTCACTAGATTGACTTTCGTCTTTGCTCGATAATGGTTTTCAATTTTACCCTTGGAATTTCTGTGATATTTGTTTTGTATTACTCTCTCTAGTCCGTCTAGTGTCATGTTTGCATATATGCTTGATATAGCTCCTCCCTGTGGAGAGCCTGTTTCGGTAGGGAAAAGTTCCCCTTCATATATAAACCCTGATTTTAAGAATTGCTTCATTACTCTTTTATCCGTTGGAATGTTTTGTAGCAGCCAATCATGGTTAATATTATCGAAGCAGCCTTTGATGTCTCCTTCTAGTATCCAGGCTGGTGAGCACTCTCTTGCCAATATATTAAATATCTGTTCGCAGGCATCTTTGGAGCTTCTTCCTTTTCGGAAGCCAAACGATATGTGGTCGCCTGTAACTTCGGCTATTGGTTCAAGTGCTAGTGCATATAGTGTTTGCATCGCTCTATCGTACATGGTCGGTATTCCTAACGGTCGTTTCGTGTTTTTGCCTTTCTTTTCTATGTATACACGTCTTAAAGGTTTTGCTCTATAATGTCTATCTGAAAGTAACAATACAGCTTTCATTTTTGAAGCTGATGTTGACCACAATTTCCTGTCTACCCCTGAGGTATTTTTACCTTTATTCGTGGTTACCTTCTTTACTGCATAAGCTTTGGCACTTAGTGAATGTGTTAGTAAGTATTGAAGTCTCTTTGTTTTGTTCTTATCTCCCTTTACTGCTGCCTTGGCAATTCTTGTTTGTAGCTTATTAACATCCTTTTGTACTTGTATCCAGTCAATGGACTCCCATTGATTAGCTAGTTTGTGGTTGTCTTTTAGCTTCTCGGTTTTATCCGTCGTTGAATTACTAAAATTCATAAGTTTACAATCCTTTCCTGCCAAGAAATACCATAGGATAAGTCAGCACTCTTTCAAGTTAGGGCAAAGTTTGAACCCCTATCTTCTTTCATTACAAAAGTAGCATTCGCTTTTTATCCTTTTCTTCTGCCCTCTATGTCGTTTCTTTTCCTTACGGTTAGATACCTCTTTTATTGAGGGGCATATAGGGTTTACCAAGTTCCACACAATATATAACTGTGAAAGCCTTAGGAGCCACCTTTAAACCGGGAGTTCTTCATCCATTCGCATTGGTTTAACAGTTCGCCTTTGCTCGACTCCTTACCATTTTGGTCGAAGCGTTTCAGCCTATTTCGCTTCCTCCAGCGTAACGATTCCTACAGTGATTCACTTTATGTTCTCCATAGCTTTCTTACTCTAGCAGTTATCCCAGTTTTAGGCTTCTCGGATTTCCACATTGTCTTGTGAGCTTTCTAACCTAGACGTTACCATCTACGCTAGTCACAATAGAGTTACCCCGAATGGATGGGGTAGCCTTTCGGCAATATATCATGCGACTTCTTGTCGCACTTGACAACCACGGTCAGAATGTATAATAGGATACTCATCCTTTCTAAGGATAGATATGGCTTCATCAAGCATTGTATTTACTAATTTAGCATCTGGCGATGTTACAATAGTCCAGCTCACAGGCAATCCATCAAAGCAATCAATGATTGGAGATAGATATATTTTCCCAGCAGGAATATGAAATTCTGTTATGTCTGTAAGCCACTTCACATTAGGTTTATCAGCATAGAAATCACGTTTAATAACGTTCACTACCTCGGGGCTGATTTCACCTTTGTATGAGTTATATTTCTTGCGTTTGATGTTCAGCACTATCAATTGTTCTTCTTTCATAATCCGACGGATTACTTTTTCAGACACAATAATTTCTGCTGATTTAATAACAGAGTGAATTCTACGATATCCATAGCGACTAGCGGATTCATCAAAGGTTACTTTTATCTGTTTTCTTAAATCATCATATTTGTCAGTTTTGCTTAATGCAAGTGCCTGATAGCAATAACTGCTTTTGGCCATATGAAGTGTTTTGAGAAGATACTTTAATTGGTATTTCTCACGCAGGGCATTAATCACTATGGCCTTTTCACGGTTGGTAAGTGTGTCAAGACTAATGCCCTGGTCTTTTTTTTATGACTTCTGCAGCTGTTTCCAATATATCTCGCTCTAGTTGTAAACGATAGATCTCCTTTTGGAGTTCATTTACCTCTTTTTCCAAGCGTATCTTTTCTGCTAGTAAATCAGTTGATTTGACTTCACATTCAGTATCACCAGAATTTTTTAAAGTTTTAAGTTTCTTTGGCATAGGTCGATCATATCCTTTACTTAGAAGCTGACGTTTCCAGTTATAAAGAACCTCTCGTGTTACACCTATTTCAGTGGCAACTTGTTTAGCTGGTTTACTTCTTGAACATAAGGAAATGACAGCTTGTTCTTTTTGCTCATGAGTATATTTTACTAAAGAACCACCTGAACGGCAATGATGCTTTTTTTCAGGATTGAGTTCATTGATCCATTTATCTAGTTCTGGTCGGCTAGGATACCCAAGCGCCTTAACAGTACGTGATACACATCGACCGTGCTCTAGGTAGTAATCAACAGCCTTTCGTCGATCTTCATCGGAATACTTGGGTTTCTTGATAAAATCCTTGTGAAGATCCCCGTTTTTGATATATTCTTCGTACCAATTTGTAAGAGCCCTTTTTGATGGATAACCGAGTTCACGTATCACCGTTGCATAGCTCTTATCGTATTGAAGTAATAGTTTTACGGCCTTTATTCGTTCCTCATAAGAGAACATAACATACCTCCTGGCTATATATTAAGTCCAGGATTATGTCCGCACCCCCTTCGTTACAGAAAGGGCTTGCAAAATACAATTATAACAATCTCATATTGTATTATTCATCCTCGATGTAAGTTTGAATATACAATATATAGTTTTATATTATAAGCAAGAATTTTTAAAATATATATTGTAATGTAAATAATACTGTGATATTATATGTAACAATATGGCATATCAAAATATGTTAAATAATACAAAAATATGTTAAATGACACAGAAATGTGTTGAAAAATCTAACTATTTTGGGGTGCTCACAACTTATACATCAAATTTATGCTCTGAAATAGTAATTTAAATACAAATGGAGGCTAATGTTGTAAGCAAGTTATCGCAATACAAAATGGTGTAAATATATATGTCTATAGGCGTGCGGAGAATTTGCTGTAATTGATACAAATAAATTAGCGGACAAATTAAAAGGTGCTTATAAATATATGCAACTGAAATTTAGTAACTAATAATAGCTGAAATAATAAATCATGATAGATATAGCTTTTCTTACTGCCTTTAAATCGTAATAATTAAACACCTGAAAACAATTTTTAACTGCACTAAAATTTAATAGAATTTATAACACTATTGTTACCCACGCTATAGCGGATATAATTTAACATTAGACTGAATATTGAGAGGATATGAAATATGTTAATTGTGTTTGAAGGCATTCATGGAAGTGGAAAGTCTACATTGTTAAACAACTTGAAAGTATATATTGAAAATAATATCAACTGTAAAATAGGAGTTACATCTTGGAATTCATATCCAGATGTAGAACAACTTAATACAGTATTAAAAACAAAAGGATATTTAAATGCTTTGAATGCAAGCTTGATACATGCACTCGATTTTAATTTGAGATATGAATATCATATAAAGCCATTACTTCAGGAAGGGTATATCATTTTAGCGGATCGCTATATTTATACAGCTTATGTGAGAGATCAACTAAGAGGAATTCCAAGAGAGATGCTGGATGTTATGTACAATTATGCATCTATTCCAGATATAGTATTCTACTTTGATATAAACCCAGTAGATGCAATTAATAGAATGATTAGTAAAATTCATGAAAGATCTAGTTACATTTTAGGATTAGATTTAAAACTTGCTAATAATCCTATAGATAATTTTAGAATTTTTTTACAAAATCAAAGAAATGAATATGAGAAAATTGTTAGAGTAAATAATAGTATTTTCTATAGGGTGGATACAAGTAAAAATGAAAAATATCAAACACAGGAAATCATTGATTATTTTATTAATATATATAATTCCAGAAATGAACAAGTTGAGAACCAATAGATATAGAAAAAGTTGTTTATTAACTTTTATTGGACAAGCCTATCCGGTATAGAACCTTTTAATTTTTGCAAAAGGAGAGCTGTTATATGGAAACGATAGAAAGGGAATGTAAATATCAGGTGAATAAAGCAGATTATATTAAGCTTAGTAATTATCTGGATAAAAGCTTTAGGCTTATATCAAATGTTTTATTAAACAATTACTATATAGATTCGGAAGACTTTATATTGAGCAAGGTTTCTAGTTCAGCAAGACTTCGAGCAATAGATAATAGAACATATGAATTTACATTTAAGCAATCACTTACTAAGAATAACACCTACAATCATATTAGAAAAGAATTAACTATTAGCCAAACAAAAAGTGAGTTTGAATGTATTGTTTCTAAGAAAATTCTAGATAAAGAAAGTGAAATTGGAAAGATAATCTTTGATTGCTTAAATATAAGTAATACTCCTATAATATTGAAAATATTAGGTGAATCTGTTGTAGAAAGAAAGATATATAATGTCGATGAAAATGTTAAAGAATTTGCGTTAGATATATGTAGCTATCTTGGTGTTATAGACTATGAAATTGAGGTTGAATCAGAAAATCTTGAATATGCTCAGAATATTCTGAATAACTTGTTCGATTTATTAAATATCGAACCAATATTGGATACAAGGTCTAAAACTTCGAGATTTAAACATATGTACAAATCACAAAAGATAATCTAAGCCTTGTGGCTTTTATTATAATAAATAATAAGGGGGTGTAGTAATGAAGAAGTATGAAAAGCCAATGATAGAGCAAGTTGAAAGACCAGAAGTTGTTGCTCTTGATTTAGATGTTTAATAGTGATCACTAAGTTACAAGTAGGGCATATTATATGCCCTACTTGTAACTTAGTGAAAAAATTGAAGGGTGAGGTTAATATGACAAATGAAATATTAAACAATAGACTTAGCGAATGTGGTTTAACAAAAAAAGATTTAATAGAACATATTAAAATGCTAGATGAAAATTCTACCGTGTTTGTGTACTCATCGCACTTAGAAGGTTTAGGAACACATGATTCGGATTTTGATATATATGTTATTGCGGATAGGATTCAAGAACTTGAATCTGCTGTTGACCTTGGAAAATTCACATTATCAAGATCTTTCGTAAATGGAATTAAACTTGATATTGAATATTGGACAACCAATGACATACTAAATTTAATATTAGATACTAATTCTAACAATAGAAATTCGAAAATTAAAGTTGAAGATTTAAAAATACTTCATAGGTTGAAGATGGGACAAATAATCTATGGCGATGAAAAAGGCAATGAAATAAGACAAGAAATTAAAAATTCAAGATTGACTGAGAACGCCCTAGGTTATTACGTCCTAGAGGCAGGATCACTATTAGAGGATTCAATAGCGTTATTCAAATCTGCAGAATATGAGTGTGCATATATATGTGCACGCAATGCATTAATTTATGCAATTGGCGCATATAACGTTAAATGTGGAGTTACCAACCTAAGAGACAAGTGGATTCCCAAAATATTAGTAAGTACTAACTATGATAAAGAGAAGGTTGAAAGATGCTTAAATTATCTGATTTATTCTAATGTAACAAGAGATAGTATAGCAAAAGAAACGGAAGAATTAATTGATTATATAAATGAGCTACTTACAACAATATCTATTATGTAGGAGGAAATAATGTATATTTATAAAAAGACATTTGGATCAAGAATGACAAAAATCGGGGATGATTTTATAATTAATAATGGCAATATGATTTATAAAGTCAATGAGGTAGCGGCTCGGATTTTTGAATTATGTAATGCTACAAATGATGAACATACAATACAACAAAAAATTATCCAATTTTATCAAGGTGATGAAGAAATAGTCCGCGAAGATATTGAAGAATTTTTCAATACACTATTAAAACTTGAATTGATTGAAAAAGGCAAAAAGAGTGGGCGTTGAAAATGAGCCAACCTTTTATTTTTAGAAAACAGATTTACTCGCTTATAATAGCTATAATATCACTAATTGCAGGATTGTTACTTAGTATACATATAGCAATTATCCAAGTTGTTATTTTCTATTTTTATAAGCTTCTTGTATATACATTTGCACCGGTAATACGAGAAAAGCTTAGATATCCACTTTTAATACATACCATGATTTTTATAAGTCCTTATTTAGTACCTTTTATATTCGTTCATTATAATAATATTCCTGCGAATAATTTACAAGGCTTAATATTAGGAGTAATTATTTCATCGGTCTTACTTCTGAGTAATTTTAAGCACATAAGACAGCAATTTTCACCAAGTAATTATCTGTTGTCATTTGGGATAGATAGAAGTGAATTTTATAATTCTTTAATTAGTATTTCAATATCCATTATAGTGGAGGAACTATTTTTTAGATATTTGATGATAAGTCTGTTATCACAGGCTATTGGGGTATATGCAATATTCATTAGCGCGATATTATTTACACACTCTCACTATATTAACAGATGGGCAAATGTGAAATTCAATTTAAGAAGCTATATTTATCAATTTGTTATTGGGATATTGTTAGGTATGTTATTTTACTACCAAAAATCAATTGTTGGTTGCATAGTTTCGCATTTTATATTTAACTTACCTACATATATAATTCTACTAAAGAGATTTAGAAATACAAATGAGGAAGTAAGTTATTTTAGAGATTAATAGTATTATTTAATTTTGAAGGGAGGAATTATCATTGAATTCTATAGTCGCAACATATAAAAAAAATAGATCTACTTTTAAGAGAGCATATCCTTGGACGTTTACTTTAGGTAGAATCATTAACGGAATTTTTACGATAGCTTTTCCGTTTTTTATATATACTTATTTTTCTCAAAAAAACCTAAATAATAGTTTTACACAATATACTCAGAGTAATGATTATATGACGTATATAACACTAGGAGCTGCGATTCAGATATTAGGTGTTTCTTCAATGCTACATGTTGGAAGGTCACTTATAATAGAACTTTGGGAGGGAACACTTGCAATATTCCTGCTAACCCCAGCATCGAGAATAGGCTATTTAGTCGGGTGCTTATTAGAGAATGTAACCAGAGTTTTAATTCAATTTATCATTATCTTAGTTTGTGGGTATTTATTGGGAGCAAACTTATCAGGACTATTTACACTTCAATCATTGTTTACAATTGTATTTACAATTATTGTGTTTTTTTCAATGGGGTTAATGTTATCATCGATTATATTACTTACAAGGGATACATATATAACTCAAAATACAATAAATATTCTGATGGCAATGTTATGTGGAGTGGCCTTTCCTATAGAATATCTACCGGCATGGGTTCAGCCTCTCTCACATTTATTCCCTCTGACATCAACATTAGAACTTTTTAGATCTGTAGTCTTACTTAAACAAGACATGTTTGCAAACATACATGTAATATATGAAGCTTTATTATTAAGTATATCATACATTATAATTGGAGCATTATTATTAAGGAAACTCGAAAAGAAGCTTACGGAAAGTATTTTTTATTAAGGTGGTGTATACATGATTATAGCACAAAATATTAATAAGAATTTTAAGGTTAAAACAAATCGTGGTATATTTCAGAGAAGCAATATATCAGTAGTTACAGTTGTTAATAATGTAAGTCTGAAAATTGAGCCAGGCAAAATAGTTGGCTTATTAGGGATAAATGGGGCGGGTAAGACCACTACAATTAAAATGTTATCTGGTATGCTGCAACCTACATCAGGTAATATATTTATGGATGATATTGATGTAATAAAAAACCATAAGATGATTAAAAAAAGTATAAATATTATTACTGGCGGTGAAAGAAATATATATTGGAGGTTAACGGCAAAGGAAAATTTAGAGTATTTTGGAGCTCTATACGGACTAAAAAAGCAGGAATTAATAAATAGAATCGACTATGTTCTAAACTTGGTTGGCTTAACAGAAGTGAAGGACCAGGAAGTTGAGAAATATTCAAAGGGTATGAAACAAAGATTACAAATCGCTAGAGGGCTAATAAATAATCCCAAATACATATTTTTAGATGAGCCAACCTTAGGTTTGGATATAAACATTGCAAAAGAAATGCGAAATTATATAAGAGGCTTAGCGGAGATCGAAAAAAAAGGAATTTTATTAACTACGCATTATATGTTTGAAGCAGAAGAACTTTGTGATTATATTTATGTCATTGATAAGGGAAAGATTATAATGGAAGGTACTCCCCAAGAGTTAAAAGAAAAGGTTAAGAGTGATACAGAAATTATAGTAACAACAGAAGATAACATTGATAATATAAAGGCAGGGATTAGTTCCTTTATTGATAATAATAGCGACAAAATAGAGTTTATAAATGAGGATTCAGTAAATAAAATAAAATATAATTCAAATAAACATGATATTGCTGGCTTGATAAATTTTATTACTAGTCATAATATCTCGATATCGGATATTAAGATAAAAGAAACTAACTTGGAGGATATTATTTTAGAGATTATCTCAGGAGGGAACAGTATAGATGAATTTCGTAAGAGTTCTTAAAGCCGAAGTAATAAAACAGCATCGATACTTATTTCAGAGTAAATTTGTATACTTTACTCTGTTATTGTGGCCTATACTATCGTTTGTAAATGAATTTTACGTATTTAAACCTTTTGATTTAAAAGGTAGCGCTATAATTATCGATGGTCTAAATGCAACACAATCTTTACTTATATTTCTTTTAACAGGCTATGTTGGTTATTTATGTTTTTGGTCAATGGTGCAAAGCGCATGGGAAATGAGTGATGAGAGAAGTAATGGAACCTTAGAAACCATTTTTCAGTCACCTGTAAATAGGCAAGCTTTAATTTATGGTAGGGCTCTAGGTGCAATATTTGAAAATACGTGGATGTTTATTATATTCAGTATTTTTATGTATTCTTTTTTCTATAGTAATTTAGCAAATCTTATAGCATTTTTGCCTATAGTTTTTATTATATTAATAATTTCGGCAACAATATGGGGCGGGTTTATGAATGCTATATTTTTATTCTCAAGAGATGCAACATTTTTATTCTATGTTTTTAATAATCCAATGTCCTTATTTTCCGGTACAAGGATTCCAGTAACTGTTTTTCCGATCTGGGCAAAAGTAATATCAACTATCTTCCCATTAACACATGTACTAGTCATTATAAGAAGTATCTTTTATCAAGGGAAATTGAACATTAATTTAATAGACTGGACTAGTTTAACAGTTAGTTTATTAATAATAGGAGCTCTGACTGCTGTGATAATAAAAAAAGCCGAAAAAAACGCAAGGATAAATGGAAGTTGGACATTTTACTAATGTTTTAATAACTGTATTTTTACTAACTATTCCTAAAAATTGGTTTGTTCAATTGTTAAGAAGTTGCCCAAACGGAAAATGCAGAACTTAGGAAAGATTTGGACTGGTAAAAATCCTGACTGTTTTGAAGAAGAAGATGTGTAAAATCCATTAATTTGAGAAAAAGTAGGACAAGTATGATATAAAGAATGCCTGTAAAACATTGAGTATTATGCGTTTTAGCTTCTACGAGTATTTATATAGAAAACCAAACAAGTAGTGCTTGAAAAGAAGCTCTAGGCAATGAAATTAAGAATATATATGAATATCACAAATGAAGGTATGATTCTTTCAGGATATCTAAAGTCCTGAACAAAGCGATATTATTGTAAATAGAAAAAGTGTTTTTGACTTATGAGAAGTATGAGGTTGCTTTAAATGCTACATACATTATCTTTATGCAACAATACTTTTCTATTAAATTTAGTAAGTGGGTGAAAAATAGCATGGTTGATAAGGTAAAAGATTATGTTACATCAAACTATATTACATCAGATATCATTGATGATTTCACGACATTGTGTAATTATGTAGAAAATCAAAAGTTATTGGGTAAAAAAATAGCATTATGTCATGGTTGTTTTGACCCACTCCATTTTGGTCATATTATGCATTTTGAAGAAGCCAGTAAAATAGCCGATATTGTTATTGTTACAATAACTGCTGATTGTTTTATAAAAAAAGGCGTGAATAGACCATATTTTAACCATTATAAAAGAAAGTATATGATTTGTTCAATAAAATATATAAATATGAGCTCAATAAACTTATGGGATAATGCTGTAGAAACAATTAGAAGGCTAAAGCCAGACTATTTTGTTAAAGGTGTAGAATATAAAAACAGTTCTCATAAGGGTTTTCTTTTAGAAAAAAATGAAGTAGAACAAATGGGAGGTAAAGTAATATATACTGAAACTGAAAAGTATTCCTCAACTACGTTAATAGAAAAAGGGTATTTTAAAATAATTTAGGTAGGTGTTTAAATTGGATTTTTACAATGATAGAGTTGAGATTAAATATATGGTTGATTATGTTTTTCTTGATAAAATATTGAGCTTTTTTAACGAATTTGGAACTATAGATGATTATTCCGATAACAGCGGAATATACAAAATAAATACATACTATATTTCTTCGTGGAACTCATTTACTAGGACGGCAAAAAATCATGGACATTTACGAATAAGAAGTTATCCATTTAATGATAATATTTTTCTTGAGGAAAAGTATAGAATACGTAATCGTGTTTATAAGAAACGATATCGCATTGATCAAGAAAAGAAAATACTGCTTATGAATTTTAACAAATTTAGTCAGATTGAAAGATTTAATGAATTAAACAACATTGAGTTTTCAAAACCCTTAAGTTTTATATCTGATTTTGATAAGTTGGAAGTAGAATATTCAAGAATTGCATACATAATTGAATATAAAAATTTAAGATTTAGAGCAACTGTTGATAAGGATTTGAAGTCGTCTAACAATATTCTTTTGCCTAATAAATGTATTTTAGAATTAAAGGTAGATAAGGATTTTCAAAATGTATCTGCTTTATTCCTGAGGAAATTCAATTTATTGCCACAAAAAATATCAAAATATAAATTGTTAAAGAATACAATTCTTTATTAATTTGTTAATTGAAAGGATAATTCATATGGAAATCAATTACGAAAAAGAGCTAACTTTCTCTATTAATGAAGATAAAATTAACGAGATAATTAATTTTGTTATAAGTCCAGATTTTGTGATAAATAATGTAAGGCACATAGTAAATAAGGTGAAAATTTCACCTGCTATTCATTTTTACTTTGAAACAGACAATAATGAAAAGGATGTTTATAAATTTAAAGAGAATCGCGGGAAGTTTATATTAAATGAAGTACAAAAAGCAAATGTACAAGAATCGGAGAAATTCTTCAATATTGAAATGACTGAGAAAACAGAATATTTTAGTGACAAGACTATCAGTTTTGATAATATTATATCGCTTATATATAAAGAACGTATGATAATAGAATACAGGGAAAGTAGATTTAAAATTTGTTTTGATAAGGTAGTTCCAGTTGATCCAATTAAAATGATAAAACAAGGAGCTCCATATTTCTTTTGTGAAATTGAATATGAAAATTCTGATATTCCTTTTAATGAAATTATAGATAAATTTGATTTAAAATTTATTACAGAATCTAAGTTTTGCATCGGCATGATGGAAAATAAAGTAGATTTGAATGGCTTTATAGACACTGTGGGTATATCTAATTATTTGGATACAATTAATTCTAATTGTTATTCTAGTTTCTTTGAGAAATTCGATGCAAAATATTTTTTCAATAACAAAAATATTGAAATCGAATTGAAGATTAAAAATCCTGAAAATAATATTAGAAGTAGCATATTAACAGAATTAGAAAAAGATTTTATTGTTGAACATGAAGGCATAAGTTTAATAGAAGATGAATACTTTGATTATTGCAATTTGTTACTTACAAGCAATTTATCTTACAGAATAAGGAAAACTAATCATAATAAGAATAGAAATTTATTTTTTAAGATTCCTTTGGAAGATAAAGAATTATTTTCTTCAAGAATAGAGTGCATGACCAAATTTCACAATTACGATGAAAATGAAATTTTAAAAAGCGGTTGTTATGCAAACAAAATGTTAAATAATTATTTGAATTGTAATATTTCATCAAAATTGGTTAAAGTTCTAGAAGTACAGACATCAAGAGATATATATTTAATATTCAATAAAAAAGAAAAAAGATTTCTAGTTGGAGTGTTGTTTTTTGATGAATCAAAATTTTCTTGTATGAACAAATCTAAAGTCCTTAATGAAATTGAGTTTGAGATTTTTAATGATAGTATAACACAGCCTAATTTTATGGAAAATTTTTTATTGCTTAATAATGTATTTTACAAATACCCAATTGATAATACAAATAAATATATAAATGCAATAAAACATTTGAACTTAGAGAACAGCTAATTGTGAGGTGGATTCATCAAAAATATATTTGAGGAGCTGGGGTAAATGGTGAATGAAAATGCATTGAGGGAAAGAGCAGAAAAAGTTTTGGTTGGCGGTGTAACCTCGGCGTGGAATAATTTTGAGGTGTTTGGTGCAAAGCACTTCAGTAGAGCAACTGGAGCTCACATTACTGACATTAATGGTAATGAATATATAGATTACTGCATGGGTTGGGGATCATTATTCATGGGTCATCAACCACAGTTTATTCGCGAGGCATTTGACGATTCGTTTAATATTGGTTTTGGATTTCAATATGAGACAGAATATAGCATAAAGCTAGCTGAACTAATAACAGAAATAGTTCCATGTGCTGAAAAAGTAAGATTTGCAAATTCTGGTACTGAAGCAACGCAATTCGCTATAAGAATGGCAAGAAGCATAACTGGTCGTGAGAAAATCATTAAATTTGAGGGGCATTTTCATGGCGTTCATGATTACCTATTATATTCAATGGATACGTCATCACATCTCGGCAAGAAATTGGAATCTGGAGCATTTGAATCTATACCAGGTTCTTCTGGTATACCGGAATTTATAAAAGATGTAACTTTAACATTGCCTTTTAACGATATTAACGCATTAGAACAAGTTCTTGAGTATTATAAAGACGAGATAGCAGGTATTATTATGGAGCCAATCTGCCTAGCATCTGCCGTTATTTTCCCGGACAAGGAGTTTATTAATTTTATTAGGGATGCGTGTAATCAATATGGAATATTATTGATTTTTGATGAGGTTATGTCTGGATTCCGCGAGAATATTGGTGGGGCACAGAAGACGCTTGATGTTATTCCTGACTTAGCAACATATGGAAAAATATTAGGTTGCGGTATTTCTATAGCTGCAATCGCTGGAAAGGCTCAATATATGGATGTACTTGCACCTATTGGGCAAAGTGTTGCAAGTGGTACTAATACAGGTCGCTTATTAACTATGGTAGGTTCTTACTATGCGTTGAGTTATCTAAATAACCATCAAGAATGCTATGAAAAACTCCGAAAACTTACTTCGCGATTTAATGATGCGGCAACTGAAATATTAACTAGGAATGGGATAAAAGGGGTAATTCAATCATATGGTGGTCGTACTGTTATTCATTTTGGAACAGATAATCCCATAAATAATTTTAGAGATGCAGTTACTACATGGGATAGAAAATTTCATTTAAAATGCTATGAAAAAACAATGCCTAATGGGCTGTATGCCTTTTTACTACCATTGTCTGTATGTCCAGAACCACTTTGTATTACACCAGCCCATACCTTTGAAGACATAGATCAAACTCTTAATATATTTGAAGATATAATAAAACAATCTAAGTAAAGATATGAGGTATTTATTATGAGGGTTATAAGAGAATTTGAGCATAGAGACTTTGCGGATGTACTTCAATCTATCGGAACATTTTCTCTCGAGCATATGAAAATGGCGGCGGAGGAACTGTCTTCTCATTGGGGAATAAATGGAGCTCGCTATTTTGTATGTGAGATAGATGGGAAAGTGGTTGGACATCTGGGTTATACACCAGATTTGAGAGGAGCAAAAGATATCTATTGGGCTGAATGGGGTTATGTACATAAAGATTATCGAAACATTGGTGTTGCGACAGACTTATGGGAATATTTGGAGAGCGATATTAAAAACCGTGGTGGCCGTAAAATTTATTTTGATGTTGGAAATGCTGATGAACACGCTGATGCTATACGCTTATATGAGAAAAGGGGATATATAAAAGAAGGAGAATTACTTGATTACTGGGGAGAAGGAGATCATTTTCTTGTTTATGCACGAAAACTATAAATTAGGAGTTTTATAAAATTTCTAGCTTGGAGGTACTTATGAGTGATAATTTTTATATTGATTCACACAAACTACATTATCATCCCAGGGCGGTTGCAGATTGGAATGAAGGAAAGGAAATTTATCCGGTGAGTTTGGAAATATCTCCTTCTGGAGCGTGTAATCATAGATGTATATTTTGTTCCCAATCTTACTTAGAGTATAAACGGCACTTTTTGGATTTAAACTCTTTTATGCCTATTCTCATAAATTTGAAAGAAAAAGGTGTTAAGAGCATTGTGATGGCTGGGGAAGGAGAGCCTCTGCTAAATCCGCAAATAGGTCAAATGGTTTTTGAGGCAAATCAAAAAGCTCATATGGATGTTGCAATGTCAACAAATGCAGTTTTAATGACAAAGGATGTAAGTGAGACCATTCTACCATACTTATCTTGGATTAGATTAAGCTTAAATGCTTCTAATCCTTCTATGTATCAAGAAGTTCATAAATGTTCTGATATAAATGAGTTTTCTAAAGTACTAGAAAATATCCAAAATGCTGTGAGTGTTAAAAAGAGTCTTGGTATACCAGTTACAATTGGAGTACAGTATGTTTTAATTTCTGAAAATAGCGATTTAGATGGTTTGCTGACTCTTGCTACACAGTTGAAAAATATCGGGGTGGACTATTTTTCTATCAAACCTTATTCAATACATCCACTTTCTAAGTCTAATATTGAACCTTATGATTTTAATAACTTTGGTACAGTTTATCAGAAATTAAATGCATTGAGCGATGCCAAATATAACGTAATTATAAGGGAAAACGCTATTGATCATATCTTAGAAGAAAAACGGTATAAAAAATGCCTAGGGATTCCGTTCTGGGCATATATAGACTCACAATTCAATGTATGGCCTTGCCTTGCATATATTGGCATTGAAAAATACCGATATGGTAATTTGTTGATACAATCTGTTGATGATGTATTTGAGGGAAAAAGACATATGGAAATAGTAAATGATATGTGCAATATGGATATTATGTCTTGTAGAAAGGCCTGTCGATTGGACTCTATAAATGAGTACCTATGGAGACTAAAAAGTGGACAATTACACCAGAATTTCATTTAAGGAGAGATTATTTGATGAATCCTTGGGAGATAACTCAAAATAAATATAAAGGCAGTGAGGTCGCATTTTATGAAACTGTTTTTTCCTTAACTAATGGACTAGTAGGCGTTAGAGCTACATTGGATTATAATAGTAGGGATTGTCGGCCGGGTATCTTTATCTCAGGATTATACGATTATGCGATTTCAGTAGCGAATCAATTAGTTAATATTCCTAACTGGCTTGATATATCAATTATTATTGAGAATGAGAATATTAACCTAGACATTGTTGAAATACTTGATTTTTCAAGAATATTGGACATGAAAACATCTATCTTGAAAACAAATATCCGATTTAAGGACAAGAGTAATAGGATAACCCTACTTCAGAGGGAAGAATTTTTGAATAAGGACAATATTCATTTGGTTCGTTATATGATTACACCAATTAATTATAATGGTAATATAGCAATAGAAAGCTGTACAGATTTTTCAGTTACTAATAATTATCATGGCGGATATCTTGGTCAAGACGTAAGAAGTTATCACTTTGACGTTATAGACTTTAAAATTCTCGATGGAATGGTTGATGTTTGTTTTAAAACAAAGAAAACGCAAAAGTATATCGAAATAAAAAGTGTAACAAAATGTAGTAATTCAAATTATTTTCAATTAACTGAACGTAATCGGTTAGGAGTAAAATTAGTCGTAAATGCAGAAAAGAATGAAATGATATCATTTCATAAGATAACAACTTTGGATACTTCAGACGATATATCTATTTTAAAAAATAAAATTGATGAGAGATTTAACAACGCTACATTTCCTTCATATGAAAACCTTTTAAATAGCCACAAAGATGACTGGCATAAAAAATGGGATTCGCTTCTAATTTCGATTGAAACTGAAAATGTGGAATTGAAGCAAGGACTATTATTTTCCTTATATCAATTATTAGCATTAAATGATAGTTCTCTTCCAATCGGCACTAATATACCGCCAAGAGGCCTTAGCAGTGAATATCATCATGGTCATTTCTTTTTTAATACAGAATTATATATGGTGCCCTTTTATGCTTGGATAGAACCAGAGTTCGCTAAATCGTTGCTCTATTATAGACTTAATACACTTGAAGTTGCTTGTAAAAATGCTAGATCACTTGGATTAAAAGGCGCTTTCTGGTCAGAGGAATCTGATTATTTAGGATATCCTGCAGGGCCAACAACTGTATGCGATTTTATCTCTGGGGAAAAATTTAATGAGTATACAGGGAGATTAGTAAAACATATACCAGCTGATGTGTGCTATGCCATACATCAATATGTATCAATTACAGGTGATTTTAATTTTGAAAAAGAAGCAACATACCTAATATTTGAGTGCGCAAGATATTATACAAGCATTTCTCAGTACGATAATATAACTAAGCAGTACGAAATACATGATGTAGTTGGACCAGATGAATATCATGTTGGAGTTAATAATAATTTTTATACCAATTATATTGTGCAATGGACAATGAAATATGCCATTGAAGTGTCAAAAAAGTATAAAATTAGTCTTGATGAAGGCGAGGTAGACCATTGGGCTGATATAGCTTTCAATATCAAATTATATAGTAAAAATAATGATAATGTCATTGAACAATTTGATGGTTATTTTGACTTGCGTGACTGGACAATTTCTGCACGTAGAAAAAATGGTCTACCTTTAATTGATACAGAACTTATAGAGAAAATATTTAAATTTTCAAATGTTGGCTTAAAGATAGTAAAGCAAAGTGATGTTGTTATGCTATTATCAATGTTCTTACAGGGATTTTCCCAAGATGAAAAAAAGGAGAACTTAGACTTTTATGAGAAGCGCACAATTCATGAGTCTTCTCTTAGTTTAACACATGCTGGAATCGTAGCTGGAAATATCGGGGATATGGACTTATCATGGAAATATATATTTATGTCTTCAAGGTTCAATTTGGATTTTGATCCAAAAACAAATTACAACAATGGTCTTCATCTTGCTGCTTATGCGGGAGCATGGCTTATCTTTATATATGGTATTCTAGGAATATCAATTCATAATAACAATTTAGTGATTTCTCCTCTAAAATGTGAAAGTAAATTCTACATAACATTTTTATTAAAATTTCATGGTAATAAATTGTTGATTGAGAGTAGTTATAACAAAGTGGTTGTGACTGCAAAAGAAATTATTAATAATAATTTTACATTTACTAATGATAATAAAATTATTTCTGTTAAGCAAGGGGACAGTATAGAGATTAAGTTAGTATAAAAAATTGGAGGTGTTATTTTTCTATGAAAATTCCATATTTAGATTTATCTATTCAAGGTGATATGCTTAGTCGCATTAGCGAAAGAATACAGAAAGTACTTAGTAGTGGGCAGTATATTCTTGGAGAAGAACTTAGGACTTTCGAGCATACCTTCGCGAATTACGTTGGTACAAAATATGCAATAGGAGTTAATTCGGGATATTCAGCTTTATACTTAGTTTTAAAAGCTATATCTATAAAACCTGGAGATGAAATACTTACTGTATCTAATACCTTTGTTGCAACTGTTGCTGCTATTGAAGAAGTTGGAGCAAAACCTATTTTTATAGATATAGGTGAAGACGGGAATATTAATCCAGAATTAATTGAGCAGTCTATTACTTCAAGGACAAAATGTATTTTACCAGTACATTTATCTGGAAATCCATGCAAGATGGATCAAATTAATGAAATAGCAAAAAGATATAATTTATTTGTTGTTGAAGATAGCGCTCAATCCATAGGATCGGAAATTTATGGCAAAAAAACTGGAGGCATGTCAGATGTATCGTGCTTTAGCTTACATCCTACAAAAGTACTAGGAGCTTGTGGTGATGCTGGCATTATCACAACAAATCGTGATGATATTTATGAATCTATAGTTTTATTGCGTAATCATGGATTGATAAATAGAGAAGAGTGTGTAATGTGGGGAGACAACTCTCGTCTAGATGAGATTCAAGCAACTATTCTAAATGAGAAATTTATGACGCTTGACAAAGACATAGAGCGGCGCCGAGCAATTGCTGATTTATACAGCCAACTAATTTTGAATAAGCGAATTACTCTCCATAAAACTGATTTTGGGTATAAATCTAATTATTTTAATTATATGATAAGATGTTCTTCTCGTGAACAATTGAAACATTACTTGCAAAAGAATGGAATTGACGTAAGAATCCATTACCCCGTGCCAGTGCATCAACAACCTGTATATGTAAATAAGTACGGAAGATTAATCTTAACCCAAACGGAACAAAGAGCAAAGGAGATATTATCATTGCCATGTAATTCTCAAATTTCAGACGATGAGGTTTCTTTTATATCTCAAGTGGTAAATTCTTTTTCTTATTAACGCATAGTATTCTTTCGGTGTGGAAGGTGAAAATATGAAATACAAGGGTATAATTTTTGATTTAGACGGAGTCATATGTAAAACAGATGAGTATCATTATCGTGCTTGGAATATTATTGCCATGAAAATGAATTTGGCATTTAATGAAAATATAAACAATAGATTGCGCGGTGTTTCTCGTTTGAATAGTGTAGATATAATACTTTCAGAAAACAATCTAAATTATTCTATTGAAGAGAAAATCCTCTTAGCATCAAGAAAAAATGAAGTATATATCAAGTTGCTTGAACAATTAAGTCCGACCGATTTGGAAAAAGATGTTTTATATACTTTGCATTATCTTAAGAAGAATCATTATAAAATAGCTATTGCTTCAGGAAGCAAGAATGCAAAGAGGGTACTTAACCAACTTGAAATAACTGAATTATTTGATGTAATTATAGATGGAAATGATATTACCAATACAAAACCAAATCCTGAAATCTTTCTAGCAGCACTTAATCAATTAGATGAACCCGCTGAAAAAGTTTTAGTAGTTGAGGATGCGACAGTTGGTATACACGCAAGTCGTAATGCTGGTATTGATGTTGTTGCTTTTGGAGAAAACTGCGAAACATCATTAGCTAATTATTGTGTTTTAAATTTATCGGGTATAATAGACATTTTAAATTAAAGGGGTATAACTAGATGAAAGAAAAAATAATACAAGAAAAATGGAACAATTTATACCAAAAGAAAAGAATTACATCTCCTTTCGAAATAGATTCCATTCCTTCTCTAGATTATTGGGCTACTAAATCTTTTTATGATGATGATAAATATATTCTTGAATTTGTTAACGATCCAGACTCAGAGAGATTTATATTTGATATTGGTACAGGATATGGTACCATTTTAGGTAAGTTGCTTATAAAATATCCTAGTTTTACTGGTATTGGTATAGATATTAGTCAAAATGCCGTTATCGAGGGTAATAAAAAAATAAAGGAATATAATTTAGAAAACCGGATGAAATTAATAAATTTGAGTATGCATGAAGATTGGAAGTTAAACAGAAAAATTGATACAATATTGTGTAATTGTTCTTTGCAGTTTAATACACTTAGTTCATTTTATTTATTGTCAGAAAATATTAATAAATATTTAGCTGAGGACGGAAATGTTATTGTAAAGGTCCGTTCATGTTATAGGGATGTTCCCAAAAGTTATAAAAAATATAATAATGAAGAAAATACATATATCTCTTTTGAGGAACATGAATATGGTATGATTTATCATCATTTTTCAATTGAGGAACTATATAAGTTTAGTACGTTAATTAATGGAAGAATAATATCCTTAAGGGAAATAAGAAAAATTAGAGATTATGATACCTTTCCAGTGAGAAGTTGGTATGAGGTTTGTATACAGAAAAAAATAAATCTTATTATTAATGAAAGGTTGAAAAATATGATTGATCAATTTTTTAATATAGAAATCAATGGATTGGAATCTTGGCAAAAAGTTTTTCAATCTATCGAAGTTTTTTCTCCATTAATACAAAAGATCTTTTGTATTAATGGACTGAAAATCAGTAAAATAAGTAACTTAACGCCAGGGTCAAATGCAGTATTTAAAGTCGGGGATTATGTTGTAAAGATATTTGCTCCAAAAGAATCTCAAATAGATAATTCAATAGAATCTGAAGTTTTTGCACATTCTAGAGCTTTCCATTTCGAGCTTTCAGTACCCCAAATTATCAAATATGGATATGTAGAAGATAAATATGTATTTTCTTATTTAATAATGGAGTATATAAATGGGAAACCATTTTCTGAAGTAGTAGATGTTATGTCTGCTAATGATAAATTATATTTGGGACAAAGACTTAGAAAATTAACAAATAAAATAAATATAGACTGTGAAGAGTTTAATAATATTGATATATTTAATAATGTTAATAAGAATAAAAGTTTTGACAGGTTTACTAGCCGATTTAAATCTGAACGATTAGAATATATTAAATCACATAATTATGGTAAAAAAGTATTAGTACATGGGGACTTATGCAAAGACAATATTTTATTAGTTAATAATGAAGTATATATAATTGATTTTGCCGACTCAATACTAGCGCCAATCGTTTATGAGCAAGCTCTTATTGCTTGTGAATTATTTGATTTTGATAAGTGGTTAATGAAAGGGTATTTTAATGAATATAGTTCATATGAATTAACACAAATATGTTTAAGTGGTCTTCTTATACATAGATATGGAGGGGAAATAATAAACCAACGTATATCTAAATCCGAAGATCTAAATGGACTATATGATTTACAGCAAAAGATTAAGTTGAAAATTGATTTAACTATATGAATGATGTGCTTTAGTATGTTACAAGTACACGAACTTATTCTTAGTATAATAGTGTTACTAATAGAAGAGCGGACGAGTAAGAGTATATATTTAAGATTCTTATAGTGAAACTGATTAGTTTGAAGTTGTAGGTCAAGTATTAGTCAAATAATAAGTACCAGGCAGTGCGTCCGAGCAATGTCGGATTATATAGTGGGTGAGAAGCCCATCGGGTAAGGATAACCAACCGCCCGTAGTCAACCTTGGAGCGCAACAGGTAACTGCTGTGTTTAAGCGTAGGTAGA
>JBAVGO010000115.1:0-9361 GCA_049684915.1 Lutisporaceae bacterium
CATTCAGCCAGGAGGCTCTATGAGAGATCAAGATTCTATTGATGAATGTAACAAGCATGGAATTGCAATGGTATTTACAGGGATGAGACATTTTAAGCATTAAAACGTAGAGTTAGTGTTGATTATAAATAATATTTAGGGATATGTCTTTTGCATATTTATTAATTTAATTAATATTATGCACTGGGATATATCCTTTTTATTTTGGAATAAAATTCTTTTTCAAATATGATATAAATCACATCTAAAATTTAATAAAGACTTTATAATAAGATTGTAAGTTAAATAAAAATAAAACATTTTATACATATCGCACTATTTTATAAATGTAAAATGTTTAGTGCGATATAAATAATATAAACTTAAAATTTGGAGGTAATAAGAATGGCAATGAGAAAAATAGTTAATATTAACGAGGATAAGTGTAATGGCTGTGGGGTATGTGTTCCATCCTGTGCTGAAGGTGCAATAAAGATAATAGATGGCAAAGCAAAGCTCATATCAGAAAATCTTTGTGATGGTTTGGGAGCATGTCTCGGCGAATGTCCTCAAGGTGCAATTGAGATAACTGAAAGAGAAGCTGAAGAGTTTGATGAAACAGCAGTAAAAGAAAATCTGGGAAATCACACTCTGACAGCACCTCAGCACGATGGCGGTTGTCCTGGCAGCAAGATGATGGAAATTAATAGAAATACTTATAAGCAAAATTCAGTATGTGTTTCATCTGAGGATATTGAAGTAAAAATCAAGTCGCAATTGTCACATTGGCCAGTTCAATTAATGTTAGTACCTCAGAACGCACCTTACTTTGCAGGAGCTGACTTGCTTATAACAGCAGACTGTGTACCCTTTGCTTACTCAAATTATCATTTAGACTTATTAAAAGGTAAGGAGGTAGTAGTAGGTTGTCCTAAGCTGGATGATATACAATATTATATAGAGAAGCTTACGGGGATAATTAAAAACAATGAAATTAAGAGTGTGACAGTAGCATATATGGAAGTACCGTGCTGTGGAGGTATTGTAAGAGCAGCAGAACAAGCAATAATAGATTCAGGTAAATACATCCCTCTACACAAGGTAAGAATAGACATGAATGGAGATGCACAGAGGTTAAGTTAATAAATATAACAAAAATCAGGTATGGATAATCCATATCTGATTTTTTTATTTTGCATATTTTGACCATAAATGACATTTCTGTTTACTAGATTAATAACATATGTTAATATGTAATGTGTGCATACTAATTCATAAAATGTAAAAAAATATTAATAAATAACCTTTCACTAACGAAATAAGTCTTAGCCAATTAATAGTGGCAAGGGGGTGTAAGTGTGAGTACTAAGAATTTTATTTTTGATAACAGATTAGATATAGTAAGAGATTTATGCCAGGAAATTGAGAGTCAGAGAAGCGATACTATAGAGACTTTATTTAAAGGACCACTGAAATTAATAAGTGAAGCTTTAGACTGCAATGCCTGCGGAGTATTTGAAGTAAACACATCTGGTACCTTTAACTTAATTAATGGTTATAAAAAACAAAGTATTCCTCATATTAAGAAGCTATTGGATAGTACCTATAGCCTAGCCGAAGCTACAATACTAAAGCACCAAACATACTGTGTTGATATCAAGCCTTCAGATTTTATTTATTATGTACCTATAAAGAGTATTCAACCCACTTATTTTCTAATGTTTTGTTTTAAGCAAAAGTTTAGTTTAAAAGGGATACAACTTTTAGAATCCATTGCCCAAGTATTTTCCACTGATATTGACAAGCTACTATTTCGCCAGCAATTGCATGAGCAGTATTTAAGTACAGTTAAATCTTTAGTAAACGCAATAGAAGCAAAAGATGTTTATACACAGGGACATTCACAAAGAGTTGCTAATTATTCAAAAATTATAGGAAGACATTTAAATATGAAGGATGATGAAATAAATGAACTGGAAATCACAGGACTGGTACATGATGTTGGTAAAATAGGTGTAAGTGATAGCTTGCTAACTAAGCCAAACGGCTTAACTGAACTTGAGTTTAATTCTATAAAACAGCATCCGGAAATAGGAATTAAAATTCTTAAGCCTCTTGGAGTTTCTGAAAATGTAATTATGGGAACATTGCTTCATCACAAAAGATATGATTTAAAGGGCTATCCTAATAATATGGATATAGATAAGCTTCCACTGGTTCCTTCTATTATAGGGGTAGCTGATGCTTATGATGCTATGACCTCGGAGCGAACCTATAAGAAGACGATTTCTAAAAGTGATGCACTGCTTGAATTGAAAAAAAATAGTGGTACGCAATTTGATCCTTACATAGTGGACATAGTTGAAGAACTGCTTAAATCAAATATTTTTTAAAAAATAAGAGAGCAAAATGCTCACTTATTTTGGGTTAGCGTTATTATATATCTTAGTCTTCAAATGATGCTCTATGGCATCTACTATTCCGTCTGCCTGCTGTTCTATATTATCAGGATTATAATTATCAGGAAAGTAATATGCATTATAATCACGTTCTAATATTGGAAATTTTGCTCCATTGTAGGTATCATCAATAACTTTCATGACTACACCTCTTTATGTTTATTTTCAAAGTGTTGATTTACTAATGAATGTTTGTTAATTCTACCAGTATACTTTAGCTTTGCCACAATCAATTCTGTATCTGTAATGGGTATTATCATTGCATCGGGCATAACATTAGGAATTTTGCTATTTCTATTATCCATAACGATCGCCATCCTTACTTTTTGTTATGTTTTATTTTTTGTATAACTGAACATTATATTCAATCCAATAAATGTAAAACATAATATTAACACAATAATGGAAAAGGAAAAGTATAAATGTTATAATATAATGGCTGCTAAAGCAGAAATGAAAGTATTATTAAAACTTAAGAATGTATGAAAGGTAGGACAATGCTAGATGATAAAATTATTATCACCAATAGATTCACGTTACGGAAAGGTAACAAGTATACTAAATGAGTATTTTTCTGAATGGGCTCTTTTAAAGTATAGAGTGGAGATAGAAGTTAGATGGCTTTTGACGATGTCATCAATTCCATATTTTAAAGAAGTTCGTAGCTTTACAAGTGATGAAATCGACTTATTGATGAGTTTAATTAATAACTTTGACGATACTGCTGCTTCAAAAATTAAAGAAATTGAAAGAACAACTAACCATGATGTTAAGGCAGTAGAGTACTATATCAAATCTGTTCTTCAAAATACTTCTATGGTAGACGTCATGGAATTTGTTCATTTTGGATGTACCTCAGAGGACATAAACAACCTTTCCTATGCATTGATGCTAAAGCATGGTATAGAAAATGCATGGCTTCCAAAAGCGGAAGCTCTAGTTCAAATGGTAGGTGAATTAGCAGAAAAGTACAAAGATATCTCAATATTGTCACATACCCATGGACAGCCTGCTACACCAACAACCATTGGCAAGGAGCTGGCAATATTTGTATACAGATGGAATCGACAGCTCAAGCAAGCAAAAAATAACGAGTATTTGGGAAAATTCAATGGTGTTGTTGGAAACTTTAATGCACAGATAATTTCTTACCCTGATTTACCATGGGAGGAAATAGCACAAAAGTTTGTTGAAGATATTGGTATTACATACAATCCTTTAACCACACAGATTGAATCTCATGATTATATGGCTGAATGTTTCCATGTGATTAACAGATTTAACAATATTCTAATGGATTTCAATAGAGATATGTGGCTATACATTTCTATGGAGTATTTCAAGCAGAATCCAATAGAAGGTCAGGTAGGTTCATCGACTATGCCACATAAGATAAATCCTATAAATTTTGAAACATCTGAAGCAAACATTGGATTAAGTAATTCAATATTGGGTCATTTAGCTGATAAACTCGCAGTTTCAAGACTACAGCGTGACTTGAGTGACTCATCTGCTCAGAGGAATATTGGTCTGGGAATAGCCTACTCATATTTATCAATACACTATACTCAAACGGGTTTATCACAGCTTTCCGTGAATCAGCAAGCAATTGACAAAGATCTTGATAACTCATGGGAGGTATTAGCTGAGCCAATTCAAACAGTAATGCGAAAATGCGGTTATGATAAGCCTTACGAAAAACTTAAAGAATTGACCCGTGGAAAGAAAGTGAATAAGGAGGATATCAGTAAATTTATAGAAAGCTTAGAATTGCCTGAAGAAGATAAACAGAATTTAAGAGCTTTAACTCCAGCAAAATATATTGGTATAGCACCTCAATTAGTAAGGCACATAAAAGATTAAAAATTTGTTACTTAATAGGTTATTTTAAAAGCTTTAGGCTAAATTCACAGACTTAATAATATGTGAATTTAGCTTGAAAGCTTTTTCTATAATGATTTTATATATGGTATTATCAATATAATTGAATACATAGAGCTGTTGATATAAAATATAATGGAGGGGAAATAACTAATCCCAAGAAAATCGGAGGTACAAATGAATTACATAGAAATGCTAAATCCCGAGCAAAAAGATGCAGTTCTTCATACTGAAGGACCACTGCTGATTTTAGCTGGGGCAGGATCAGGCAAAACAAGAGTTCTGACCTACAGAATCGCATATATGATTGAGGAAAAAGGTGTAAATCCTTGGAACATATTAGCTATTACTTTTACCAACAAGGCTGCAAAGGAAATGAGAGAGAGAGTTGGGGAGCTTATAGGAAGCACCAAGGACATGTGGATTTCTACCTTCCACGCAGCATGTGCAAGAATCCTTAGAAAAGATATAGAAAGACTAGGTGGGTATAAAAAAAACTTTGTAATATTTGATACAAAGGATCAAGAAGCCGTCGTTAAAGAATGCTTGAAGGAATTAAATCTAAATGAGAAAAATTTTCCTTTCAAGTCTGTTTCTGCCACGATTTCAAATGCGAAAAACATGATGGAGGATCCTGCAAGATTTGCTCAAAAAAGTATGCAGGATATTAGGCTTAGAAAGTTGTCAGATATCTATACCTTATATCAGAAAAAGCTAAAAAAGAATAATGCATTAGATTTTGATGATATACTTTTTAAAACTGTTGAATTGCTGGCTAATAATCTTGATATTTTAGACTATTATCAAAACAAGTTTAAATACATACTAATTGATGAATATCAAGATACCAACTATTGTCAATACAAACTTGTAAGCTTTCTGGCAAGGCAGCATAAGAACTTATGCGTTGTTGGCGATGATGACCAGAGTATCTATAGCTGGAGAGGTGCGGATATAGGCAATATACTGAATTTTGAGAAGGACTTTCCAAGTGCTAAGGTAGTAAAGCTTGAGCAGAACTATCGTTCAACACAGACCATACTAGATGCAGCAAATGCAGTAATTAAGAATAATTTTGGACGAAAAAGTAAAAAGCTTTGGACTGAGAACGAAGTTGGAGGCTCTATTTTATTTTATAATGCCCTGGATGAATGGGGTGAGGCTAATTTTATATCCTCTGAAATAAAAAATATGGAGTCCACTTATGGTAAGAAGCTAAACGAGTTTGCGGTGCTATATAGAACTAATGCACAGTCACGTGTTATAGAAGAAGCCTTTATGTCTCATGGACTTCCCTATAGAATTATCGGAGGCTTTAAGTTCTATGACAGAAAAGAAGTAAAAAATGTCATCGGATATTTGAGACTTATCCAAAACCCCTATGAAGATATCAGCCTCAAAAGAGTAATAAACATACCCAAAAGAGGCATCGGCAATACATCCTTAGCATCTATTGAAAGCTACGCTCGTACAAATGATGATTCACTTTTTGGAGCTCTAATGGAGGTGGATTCTATACCTGGCTTAAGTAAAAAAGCAGTAAGCAGTATGAAGGAATTTGTAAAGCTGATATCAGGACTTATGGCAGCGGCAGAAGTTAAAAAGCCTTCAGAGGTGCTAAGGGAGCTTCTTGATAAGTCTGGCTATCTTGACTCACTTCAAAAAGAAGAGGATGAAGAATCTCAAACCAGAGCAGAAAATATAAAGGAACTGCTATCTGCAACCTTGGAGTACGAAAGCAAGAATCCAGAAGCCAATTTGCAGCAGTTTTTAGAACAAATGGCACTTATGTCTGATTTAGATAACTTGGATAATGAGGCAGAAGCTGTAGTGCTAATGACACTACATAGTGCCAAGGGCTTGGAATTTCCTGTGGTGTTTATGTCGGGTATGGAGGAAGGCGTTTTCCCTAGTTCTCGATCATACTTTGAAGAACATCAGATGGAAGAAGAACGAAGACTAATGTATGTAGGTATAACAAGGGCTAGAGAATGCTTATATTTGACATCTGCATTTGAAAGAACCTTGTTTGGCAATACTACGTATAATGTAGCTTCTCAGTTTATAAAGGAAATACCAAAGGAATTGATTATAAAGGTATAACAATATAAATATAAAAAAGGGGCAGAAATA
This sequence comes from Lutisporaceae bacterium, assembly GCA_049684915.1. Classification (GTDB taxonomy): domain Bacteria; phylum Bacillota; class Clostridia; order Lutisporales; family Lutisporaceae; genus GWB2-37-7. The sequence goes on from JBAVGO010000115.1 coordinate 6,453, forward strand.
ATGAGTTTTGAAATGTCTAAGCAGAGAATACAGGAACTGACCCAAGAAATCAATAAACACAACCACAGCTATTATGTTCTAGATAATCCACAAATAAATGATTATGAATATGATAAGCTCATAAGAGAGCTAATAGAGCTGGAGGAAAGCTTTCCAGAGCTAAAACTGCCTGACTCTCCAACACAACGTGTAGGTGGTGAGGTGCTAAAGGGTTTTTCTGAAGTTGTGCATAAAACACCTAAGCTTAGCCTTAGCAATGTGTTTAATGAAAATGATATAAGGGATTTTGACAATAGAATACATAAAGCATTGGATCAGGAGGTTGAATATATATTAGAGCTAAAAATTGATGGACTTACAGTTGTACTTAACTATGAAGATGGGATGTTTGTACAAGGAGCTACTCGCGGTGATGGTATAAGAGGAGAAGATGTAACAGCAAATTTGAAAACAGTTAAAGCTATTCCTCTTTCTCTCTCTGAAAAGGTAACTCTAGAGGCAAGAGGGGAAGTATATATGCCCAAAAAGGCCTTTGAAGAACTGAACATAAGAAGAGAAGAACTTGAAGAACCCTTGTTTGCCAATCCAAGAAATGCTGCTGCAGGTTCAATGAGGCAGTTGGATACCAAAGTTACTGCTGAGCGGTCTTTAGACATATTTGTTTTTAATCTTGAGACCATAGAAGAAAAGGTTTTTGATTCTCACTCTGAGTCTCTGGAATATTTAAAAGCATTAGGCTTCAAAGTAAGTCCTTATCTAATACTTTGTAAAACTGGCGATGATATTATTGAACAATGTAAGCTATGGGCAGATAAAAGAGGCGAGCTGCCCTTTGAAATAGACGGTTTGGTAATTAAGGTAAATAGTTTGGAGCAAAGAGAAGTTTTAGGCTATACTAGCAAATCTCCCAGGTGGTCAGTAGCTTATAAGTTTCCTCCTGAGAAGAAAATGACAAAGGTAAAAGATATAATTGTACAGGTGGGAAGAACCGGAGCTATAACACCAACTGCAGAATTTGAACCTGTAAGATTGGCGGGCTCAATAATTAGTAGAGCCACTCTGCACAATGAGGATAATATAAAGCAAAAGGACATACGAATAGGCGATACTGTAATAATACAAAAGGCCGGTGATGTTATACCGGAGGTTGTAGAAGTTGTAAAGGAAGAAAGAAACGGCAATGAAATAATCTTTGAAATGCCGAAGCTTTGTCCTGCCTGCGGTTCTGAAGCTGTGAGAGAGCAAGGTGAAGCTGCTACTAAGTGTGTAAATATGTCTTGCCCTGCACAAATAAGAAGATCTTTATTTCATTTTGTATCAAGAGATGCTATGAATATAGAAGGTATGGGACCTCAAATAATAACTATGCTGATGGATCAAGGTTTTATAAAGGATGCAGCAGATATATATACATTGAAGGATAAAGCAGCAGAACTAGCAGATTTAGAACGTATGGGAGAAAAGTCTGTAGCTAACCTTATAGAAGCAATAGAAGCCTCAAAGCAAAATCAGCTGGAACGTTTGATATTTGCTTTGGGTATAAGGATGATTGGACAAAGAGCGTCAAAGCTCCTGTCAGAAAGCTTCAATGATATTTATGAGATTTTTGAAGCAAGTGTTGAAAGACTGGACACCATACCTGAAATAGGCGAGAAAATGGCAGAAAGTGCAGTTAAGTTTTTTAAGCAGACACAAAACAAAATGCTTATAGATAGATTAGCTGATTTGGGAGTTAATATTAAAAGTACAAAAAAACAAATTGTAGAAAAGGAGCAGTTTAAAGGTAAAACCTTTGTACTCACAGGTTCATTAAGCAGTTTTACCCGAGAACAGGCAAAGGAGCTAATTGAAGGTTTTGGGGGTAAGGTAAGCTCTAGTGTAAGCAAGAAAACAGATTGCGTATTAGCAGGTGAAGAAGCAGGATCAAAGCTTGTTAAAGCACAAGAGCTAGGTGTAACAGTCATTGATGAAGACATATTTAAAAAATGGATTGAATAAAAATAATAAAGAATTCTTTTGATTTATACAATTATATCCATTGTGACAAAAAAGTGACATTAAAATGATAAATAGCTTATATAATTATAATATTAAAGGTTGTTTTGTGAATATTTATTCCGATTTCACATATTGAATAAAAATGAATTTTATGATTTAATTAAGAGAAGGATGGTCGAATAAATCTCCCATAAATCTAACAATAAAAGTTTTTTAACAATTTAAACAATATAAATTATTGAAAATATAATACAACTAGTGATATAATGTATTTTGTAATTATTTTTTTAAACTAATTTGTATCTATTTATTACTAAGATGTAAACTAAACCTTAGTGATGATAACAAGATAGTTATTAATATGTAGGTAGCTTAAGATATACACATAGCAAATTTTGTCAAAGGCATAGCTGGAAAATATCAAGCTAATGCTAGAATTACTGGTTTTCCAGTTAGCAGACAAGCGTTTATTGATACAGTTCTAAAGAACGGTTCAGAACCGTCACAAAGGTATATACTTCCATTATTAAAAGGTGACATAGATACCATAATTCATGAAAAAATACTTTTTCATGAATCGCCAATTATACTATTCTACTTTAGAAACCGTGCTTATGCAATTTAGCCATAGGTTAAGAATATAGTAAGAAACTTCATAAGTGCTGATTCAGATTTTGTATATACTTACATTCATAATAAATTAAATAGCTTTTAATTTTGCTGATGAAGGTATATGAAAATATACCTTCATCTAGCTTTAACCCCAATAATGTAGATTTGTTCAAAATCATTTCACAGATTATTCAAAATTAAGAAAATGAAGGAGGTAAAATAGTTGGTAAAGTACATTTTTAACAGATTTCTTATATCACTTATAACTATATGGGTGCTTATAACAGTAACTTTCTTTC
>JBAVGO010000116.1:0-8939 GCA_049684915.1 Lutisporaceae bacterium
TATCACTACTAAACAATGCTTGATCTAAAGGGTAATTCTCAATTACTACCAGTGTATTAAATAACTCTTCCTTACTTTCTATTCCACTATATGATTTTATATCTACCAGAGGGGTACTCTGATACTCATCTCTTTCCTTTAAAATCGAGTCAACCTTTTCTAACAAACTTTGAATACTTTCGCCGTCAGTGTTATTTACTCTTAATGGCAAAGTGTTAATTAACAGTCCTACCATATCTTCTATTCCTGTTATATCTGCGTTTCTTCCAGATACTGTTGTGCCAAAGACTATATCATTTGTATTATTATATTTCTGTAATAGAATACCCCATGCTGTATATAATATTGCGGCTACTGTAGTTTTTTCTTTCTTGCAAAACTCATATATGCCCTCTGATATTTTTTTATTAAACTTATAATTTATTTTGCTATTTACTACACAATCCTTACTATAGGATGCTTTTGCCGCAATAGTTGACTTGATTTCATAATCATTAAAATATTTACCCCAAAAGGCTTCTTGCTTAGCTTTGTCCTGCTTTTGGCAGTGCTTTATAAACTCTTTAAATTTATTTTTTGTGATTATGCTTGGTGGTTTGTTAGCACATAAGCTATTACATGCTTGTACAAATTCCTTTAGAAGTATTCCATTACTCCAGCCATCGTACAATATGTGGTGATATGTAATAATTAATTCAAATTTCGAGCTATCTAGCTTTACTATTGTCATTCTGAGAGGATTTTCACTTATATTTATTTTTCTATTTAATTCACTATCCTTTATATCCATTATCTGCATTATTTTATCTGCAGAATTCATATTGGATAACTCGTATTGAACATAAGGTATTTCGTATTGCTTCAATACAATCTGTAAAGGCTTGTCCAACTTATCCCATTTAAAAATTGTTCTTAGCATTTCATTATTATGAACTACGTGGTTCCAAGCCTTTTTTATAATATTTTCATCAATTTCCCCACAAAGTGTTAGGCATAGTTGTTCTAAGTACTGTTTGCTTTCGGAATTACATAAATAATGAAATAGCATTCCCTCTTGCATAGGAGTCAAACCTAATATGTCTTGAATATTTAACTTATCCAGTTTCGCTTTGTTCACTTTATACTTACCCCCTTTTGTTATATGATAAATCCGCATATACCAAGTCAATGATGATATTTAAGGCTCCAAAAATACATCAGGATTTATAAAAATAAATCTATCATCAAAAATAGCCAAAAACGCATAGAATATACATGAATAGTAATGCTTTGAAACCGTAAGAAAGTTGATATCGAATCCTGAACATGGATGTCTAGACTTCTGACAATATGATAACTGATAAACTTCATATGATAAAAATGTCTGGCCTTTAGGCTACAAAGTCTTTTCTCAAGCTTTACCAAATTCAAGTAGAAATATAATAGCAACAAACCCAATTATAGTATATTTTTCTAGTTTTCTGTAACCTTTGATAATTTATGTTAAGTATATGTGGTTTATTAAGGGGTACATGGAAAAAACGGCCATATACCCCTAATTTGCATTATACCTATAATTTTCTGTATGTCAAATAAAAACTCATTTTAAAAATCACTCTACATATTCTCACTATAAAGAGATCTATATAGCTTTTTAATAGCTCTTTTTTCAATCCTTGATACATACGACCTTGAGATTCCCAACATCTCTGCGATTTCTCTCTGAGTCTTTACTATACCGTTAGATAAACCATATCTAAGTTCAATTACAGTTTTTTCACGTTTCTTTAAAACCTTTTCCATCTTCTGATAGAGCTTCTTTATCTGCATTTTAAGCTCTACCTCATCAAGTATTATATCATTGTCGCTTCCCAGAATATCTATTAATGATATTTCGTTACCTTCCTTATCGATACCAATAGGGTCATGTAAAGACACCTCTGTTTTTATTTTTTTTGCAGCTCTGATAGTCATTAATATCTCGTTTTCTATGCATCTAGCAGCATATGTTGCAAGTCTGGTACCCTTCAGATCGTCAAAGGTTATTATTGCTTTGATTAAGCCTATGGTGCCTATAGATATCAAGTCGTCGATTTCTCTTCCTGTATTTGAATATTTCTTTACAATATGAGCAACCAATCGCAGATTTCGCTCTACCAGTATATTTTTTGCATCCTCATTGCCATTTCTGTACTCTTCAAGGTAATACTGCTCTTCGTCAGCTGACAAAGGTTGAGGGAAGGAGTTTACATTTTGAATGTATCCAAAGAGCAGTAGTAAATCCTTTATTGTCGCAGCGACCATTGCTGAAAGGAAAAGCAACATTCATGCACACCTCCTATTTTATGTCACCCTAAATAATATGTAGATAGTCAACAAAATGTGCATGTATTAATTATTGATATATGTATAATTTACTTTTCATTCTAGTTATATAGTGGTATATTACTCATATTATGGGATTTATTTTGGTTGAGCTTATACCATATCATAATAATTATAGAAATTTTTACATATGAATAGCTGTGCTATAAAGGAGGAAAAAGCTGTGAATATTGCGTTGTTAGGTTTTGGGACTGTGGGTTCTGGGGTATATGATCTATTATTAAAAAACTATGATAACATAAAAAATAAATACGGTGAAGAAGTAAATATAAAACATATACTTGTTAGAAATGTTAGTAAACGATCGAACCATAAAAGCTTTGAGTTGTTTACCGATGATTTTTGCAGGATTGTCGAGGATGAGCACATCGATCTAGTTATTGAGGTGCTGGGTGGAGTACATCCCGCATATGAATATATAAAGAAAAGTTTGCAGCAAAAACGTTATGTTATAACCGCTAATAAAGAGGTAATTGCGCTGCATGGAAAAGAGCTCATGCAAGAAGCACAAAAAAACGGTGTAGCTTTGTTATATGAAGCTAGTGTAGCTGCCGCAATCCCCATTATTGATATAATGACAAGAGCACTTGCAGGTGATGAGATTTTAGAGATAACTGGTATTATAAATGGAACAACTAATTTTATATTAACAGAAATGAAAGAAAAGAGAATATCGTTCAATGCGGCACTAAAAATTGCACAGGAATCAGGCTATGCAGAAAGCTGCCCAGATTCCGACATACTTGGGCTAGATGTCGCAAGAAAGCTTGTGATACTGACTTTTTTAGCATATGGGGTGTATATAGCAGTAGATTCTTTTAATACCGAGGGTATAGAGAAGATATCCTTTAATGATATAGAATATGCGGACAGGCTGGGCTATGAAATAAAGCTTTTGGCAATAAGCAGAAAAGAGCAAAATAAAGTATCCGCAGTTGTTGCTCCCTTTCTTGTGAGTAAGGAGCAACTACTAGCCTCTGTAAAAGGAGTTAACAATGCTGTCATGGTTAAATGTGATGCCGCAGACGATATGCTGTTTATTGGTAAAGGTGCTGGCAAATATCCTACAGCCAGTGCTATTATGGGGAATATTATTCATATAATAACAAATAAATCATATAATCCGATTAATAATACAGTAAAATCATATTCGCAGGACTTAAAGGAGCAGTTGTATAAATATCATATAAGATTTGAAACTCCAGAGGCAGCATTTATGAACAATGCATTAGAAACTTACTTGTGTCCAGAAATCAACAGTTATAAGTTTATAGATAATAATGTCATAATAATTACTGAAAAATGCAGCGGCAAAATTGTAGAACAATTAATTGATAAACTTAAAGCTGTATATAATGTACAAGATTTTATAAAAATCAGAGTATTTTAAAAGCATAGTTTTATATCTTTTCAACCTTATAAATTTTGAGCAAGTATCTCATATTTCCTATAAACTATTGGCTTACTGAAAAGTAGTCAATACTAAAATTAGCTTTTACAACATAGCAGGATAGTGCAACCCAAAGGTACGACATGAACAGCTATGTTGAATTTGATATAAAAAAGGCTGCGGTTTTACTGGGATATTGTATACTTTTCCATTTTAGGTTATTCTTATAATATATTAAATAACAAAGAAAGGTAAAATAGAATGGATACAAATTTACTTAAGATAGTTATTATCAACGGAAGCCCTCATTCTTCCATCAGCAATACACAGCAATTAAATGAGATGTTAATTAAAGCAATAGAAAAAGAAACCAATGTAACTTTCACCACCCATTACCTTACTAAAGAAAACATTATGATATGTAGAGGGTGTACTCGATGCATGAGAAAAGGTTCTTGTGTTATAGCCGATAAAGACGATGTACATACAATAATTAATGACTTATTAGAAGCTGATTTTATTATCTTTTCCTCTCCAGTCTATGTTTCTAATATATCTTCTTTACTTAAAATATTCTTTGAACGATGTGCATATATTACACACCGCATAGCACTCGAAGGAAAAATCGGAGTTTCTGTTGTCTCATCCCAAAGTCAAGAAACAGAACATGTCACCTGTTACATGAATAGTGTTATGGAATCTATGGGTATTCACATATTAGGCAGCATTGCAGGAAATGCATTTTTTCATGGCAAGTTTGAGAATTTAGATAAAATTAGAGAAGATATTCAAGCAATTGTATCAAACTTACTTTCATATGATCCCAATGATGAAGGAAACTTCAGCGATAGCGAAATAAAACGACGTGCAAAATTTCAAACACTAATGAAAATGGAGTCTGTCTCTAAGATCTTATTTAAAGAAGACTATAAATACTGGAATGATAAGGAAAAGTCTCAATAATAAGTGAACTCGTTCAGCTAAAGCTAAACATCAAAATTTCAGATGGAGACTCTACTCCATCTGAAATTATAAACAGTAATAACAATATTACATAGTAATTGTCATCTTGCCATTAGATTTTTTATTATATCTAATGGCAGTTAATATAAAGGTTATTACTACAAATATCAAAAGCACTATAATATTCCTATACATATCATGTCCAGGAATGTTCATACTATCTCTAAGACCCTGCATTAACCAATAATGTGGAGTTAGCATAGCAATGTACTGGAATACCTTTGGTGTTGTGCTAACATCAAAAAAACATCCTCCTATCAGGGAGCCTACAGAACCGATGGACACTACAACCATAAAGGCTTCTGTCTGTGAGTTGCAGCTTAGTCCTGCTAAAAAAGATACACAAACCATAAATAAGGCAAATAACAGCATTACTAAAAAAATCTGTAAAGTAGATATTCCAATATCATAAGCACCTATTCCTAGAAAACCTAAAAGCACTAAGATTGGTAATGCTGCAGCAATTATAGAAATAAAACTAGTTCCTAATATATATTGATAAAACTTTACTGGAGCAACTGATATTCGATTGTATATTCCTCCTTGTCTTTCATTTATAATAATCAAAGACAGACACAGACAAATAGCCATTAGTGTCTGAGGCAAAAATCCAACTGTAGTAACAAGGCTTTTTTGTACATTTAACTGTTCTTGTCCCATAGCATCAACAGCGACTTGACTAATTTTTCTTTTTTCCGAATATTCTTTCAGCAACTCATGAAAAACAGATTCCTCATTATTTGAAGCTTGAAGCAACTGGTTTAAACCATTCATATATGAATTAGTATAAAGCTTTAAAATCTCATTAGTTCCAAAGCTGTTTAGTGTATCCATCTTAAGCTTTGAAAAACGTCCATCAATTAATGCATTTTTTTCAAAATCTTTTGGGATATAAAAAATTGCAGAAATGCTTTGGGTTACTAACTTTTCATGTAATGAGTCATTTGATGTTTCATCCACAATTTCAATTGGAAGCTGTTCCTGTAAATACACTGTGAAGCTTTCTGATACTGCACTATTATCCTTATCAACCAACCCAATTTTTATATAATTAACATCATCTTTGTTAGCTGTAGAATAGCTTACCAAAAAGATTAAGCACATAGCAATAGAAAATACTACTGAAATAACAACCAGTAAAGCATTTTGCAGTATACTATATTTTAAAATAGTCAAATATTTTTTCATTTATTTTATAATCCTCTCTCTTCTTTCATACTACCTAACCTCTTCTAATCCATTAAATCTTTTAATTGCTATAATAGATAATGTAATGAAAAATGCAATTTCCAATAAAAACGCAGGTAAAGCAGCATCTAACTGATGAAAAATTCCTATTTTAAAAATAATAGTTTGTAATTGATAAATCGGCATACATTCTGTAATCCCTTTTACATATAGAGTATTGGAAAATGTTCCACCCAAAAACATCATTATACAATAAAGCGGCATAATAAATGGTAACGGATTCTTTTTAATAAACAATCCCAACACAACACCAACCATCAATAATGTAAGGCTATTCATAAATGCTAATAAAAATATAACCAAAGCTTCTATTGCATCAGTGGCAAAAGTCACGCCAAAAAATACCTTCGTAATTACAATATATACTACTATCTCTAACGAGCTAGCAAGCACTAGCCCAAGAAATTTGTGCCAAAATATTCTAGATCTGCTATAAGTAGAACACATTAACCGGTTTAATGTCTTTAACCGAAATTCTTCACAAAAACAATTTGCTCCAATAATAGTAACCATAAAAGTTATCATCATTAAAATGGACACACTATAGTAGTCCATTATTGTTCTGTTATTTCCTAAATTATTTTCCTCTATGTAATCATTGAAGCTACTATCATCCATAGTCATGTTTCCTGTAACACTAATAGCATTACTATTAATATTATAAGAGGCAATTATGGATAACATTATTTTATTAATAATATCATCTTTTCCATTAATATAAAGGATTTCTTTTCTATCAAAAATCATAGCTCCATCAAGCTCTTGATTTTCAATTTTCATTTGCACAGCTTCTAAATCAGATGCTTTCAATAATGAAATATTAGATTCATTTTCCACTTCACTTACAAAACTATCAATTACTTTTGTCTCATTCTGACAATTTTCATTAATAATATATGCTGCCTTTATTTCTTTATTTTCAAATTCACTTAAAGAATTTTCAGAAAATATATTGCCCAGAATAATAAGCAGGACTATCGGTAAACCAATCATAAATACTAAATTAGACTTTTCTCTATAAAATCGTTTAAATTCGTTTATTATAATCAAACTAGAATCACCTCAATTCATGATCAGTTAATGTTAGAAAAATAGTCTCTAAATTGATAGCATCCGAACATATATCAATAATTGGTATCCCCTGTTCAACAATTACCTTTATAATATGAGAAATATTCTCTTGAGCAGGATTGACTTCTAATCGAATGGAGTTATTTGTAATGTTCACTCTCTGAATTCCAGTACATGCTAATATTTGTTTTTTTAAAGCACTAATATCTTCACTTTTAATATTAGTAACTATGGTAAATGGTTTACTAGTTGCCAATTTAGATATCAATTCCTCAAAAGCACCAACGACTAATAATTTACCTCGATCAATAATTGCAATCCTATCACAAATCTCCTCTACTTCCTGCATATAATGGGATGTATATATTACCGTTGCCCCTCTTTTCTTTAATACTTTTATTGAGTTTAAAATATGATCCCGAGACTGGGCATCAACACCTACGGTTGGTTCATCCATTATAATTAATTTAGGATTATGAGAAATACCACAAGCGATATTTAATCTTCGTTTCATACCACCAGACATCTGTGATGGTTTCTTTTTCATATGTTCCGTCAGACCGACAAAATCTAACGCTTCCATTGCCGCCCTCTTAACCTCTTTTCCTTTTAACCCGTATAGGGAAGCAAAATACTGTACATTTTCTAATGCATTTAAATGTGAATAGAAAGCAACATCCTGGGGAATCCAGCCAAGTATATTCTGTATGCTCCCTTTGTCCTTCTTTAAATCCTTATTGTTTACTATAATAGTCCCACTCTCATACTCAAGTAATGTAGCTATAATACTTAATGTTGTTGACTTACCTGCACCATTTGGTCCAAGGAATCCAAAAGTTTCCCCTTCATATACATCAAAACTTAAGTTGTCCACTGCACAAAAACTTCCATAGTTTTTTGTCAGGTTTGAAACATGCACAAAATTTTTCATTATATCACTCTTCTTTACTCATATTATTATACAAATAATAGCATGTACTACTACATTCCTCTTGCACTTCGTTTATAAGCTAGTGCACCAACATACTCACCATTTAGCTCAAAGGATCTTATCTGATAACTCTCTTCTTTAAAAATATATTCCATTTGGTTATAATGGAGTAATGTAGAAACATCCAATGCTTTTATATTTCCCCTAAGACCTAGCCCATCTGCCTTAAGGGTTGCTTCCTTTCCAGTCCAAAGTTTATAAAACGCTTTAGCTATACAGCCATAATGAATAACACTTCTCTGCTCTTTTTCAGAAAAAAATAAAGTCATTATTTCATGAAAGGATCTCATTTTATATGTATATTCCAAATCTATTCCCACTTCATATTGATTTGAAAGTGCATATACGATTCTATCGCTACTGTTAGATATATTAAAAGACCATACTTCATAGCTCTCACAAAATGGCTTTCCATTAGAGGCCTTTTTAATAACAATGCTCATTGGTTCTACCTTAGAATAAAATCCTATTAATAACTTTAATAACCCACGTTGAATAATATAGTGTTCTCTGCCAGAGATTTTAATAATGCGGCTACACTTATCTTTTTCCTCTTTATTTAGCAGTCCATATAAATAATCAACTTGATCACGATACTGACTAGGAGAAATTGCAACGACAAGAATATCTGAATATGTAATACCCCTTCTTATATCCTCATGCAATTTCTCTATCATTGAACAATAGCCTCCATAGGACGAATTTTACGAATCGTAGAATATGTAATTAACGCACTAACCACACCAAGAATTCCAACTCCAAAAGCAATTAATATGGATTCTGCCAATGGTATGTTAAAATATAATATCTTACTTCCAAATATCTGAGCTGCCTCTCCTATCGGAATACCAT
>JBAVGO010000117.1:0-5320 GCA_049684915.1 Lutisporaceae bacterium
AAACACTGACAGGCAGTAAATCAATAATGACCATTCCAGAAGCTGAACCAGTAGGACCCAAAAATATGTTTGATATTTTAGTTATAGCACCATGTACAGGTAATACAATAGCAAAACTTGCAAACGCAATGACAGATACACCTGTGCTAATGGCTGCAAAGTCCCATGTAAGAAATCAAAGACCTGTAGTAATAGCGATATCGACAAATGATGGATTGGGAATGAATGCAAAAAATCTTGGAATCCTTTTGAATTCAAAGCACTATTTCTTCATACCCTATGGACAGGATAATCCTGTAGAAAAGAAGAATTCCTTAGTTGCTAAGCTTGAATTTGCTATTCCAACTATTGAGCAGGCATTGGAGGGTAAACAATTACAACCAATGATTGTAGAGTACAAATAATCCATCATAATGTAAATTTAGATATATAATTTCGAGCTTGTTGTTTATAATGTAAATAATAGGTTTGAAGTCTTAGACGGAGGAGTTTTTTTATGAAGATACTTGTTCAAAAATTCGGGGGTACCTCTGTATCCACAGAGGATAGACGAGAAATGGTAGTTGACAAGGTAGAGGCAGCCTTAAATAATGGATTTTTTCCTGTAGTTGTTGTTTCAGCAATAGGAAGAAATGGTGATTCCTACGCAACAGATACTTTGATAAATTTGGCTAAATCTACTGGTTGTGAAATAAATCCAAGAGAATTAGACCTGCTTATGTCCTGCGGTGAAATAATATCTAGCGTAGTAATGGCTAACACTCTAAAGAAAAGAGGACATGAAAGCGTAGCTTTAACAGGAGCACAAGCTGGCATAATAACTGATAATAATTTTGGTGATGCTGAGGTTATAAAAGTTGATTCTCAAAATATCCTTAGATATATTGAGAAAAATATAATACCTGTAATAACAGGCTTTCAAGGAGTTAACGAAAATGGGGATATAACTACTTTGGGTAGAGGTGGCAGTGATGTAAGCGGAGCAATAATTGGCGAAGCATTAAATGCAGATGCAATAGAAATTTACACCGATGTAGAAGGTGTAATGACTGCTGATCCTAGAATTGTGCCTGATGCAAGAGTAATGAATACAATATTCTACAATGAGATTTTCCAAATGGCTGAGTATGGTGCAAAGATAATACATCCAAGAGCGGTAGAAATAGCCATGAGAAGCAATACACCTCTTATTATAAAGAATACAATGACTGATTCTCCCGGTACTTTGATAACAAACTGTGATAAAAGTAGAAAGTATCGTTTGGATAAGAAGGATAAAATAATTACTGCTGTAGCACAAATAGGGAATCGAACACAGGTAAAAATTTTTTCCAATAGAAATACTAATAAATATGAAAGTGATGATTTTTTATTCAACTTAATTGCGGCTGAAAATATAAGCTTGGATATGATAAATTTATATCCGGAATCAAAGGTGTTTATTATTGACGACAGTCAGCTGGACAGGTTGAAAAGACTTATGGAGAGTAGTAATCTCAAGTATGAAGTAAAGAGAAATTGTAGCAAGGTAACAATAATTGGAAACAAAATGAGAGGAGTTCCAGGGGTAATGGCAAAGGTGGTAAAAGCATTATCAAAGCATGATATAGAGCTATTGCAAACCTCCGACTCTCATACAACTATATCTTGTCTGATAGATAGTAAGTATACAAATACAGCGGTAAATGCGCTGCATGAGGAATTTGAATTAGGAAAGATATTAGATATATAACTAAAGGCACGTAGAAATACGTGTTTTTTTTATTGTTCTTTAATAATTTTGAGTATTATTCAAATAATAATACATGAGTAAAATTTCTATATATGTTGCGAAAAAGATTTATCAAACGCAAAAGCAGTAGAAGCATCTGATTTTGTATTATCGGTAATGTATTTTTTGCAACATGTGAATCAAGGAAAATGTTTTGCACATTTTGAATTAAATGCAAAATGTGCAAAACATATAGCATAAATAGGAGTGTGATAATTTGGATATATACAATGATTATTTAAGAATGGAGCATCCAGAGGAGCAACCACAAAATCCACAAGCTCCAAATGCAGAAGTTGTAAAACAAACCGAAGCAATAAAGGAACTAGGAATAGGAAAGGTTCCTCAGACAAAAAGCAACATACATTGCATCCCAATAATTGGTCAGATAGAAGGTCATGTGCTGTTGCCACCACAAAGCAAAGCAACAAAGTATGAGCACATCATACCTCAGATATTGGCTGTTGAAGAAAGTCCAGAAATAGATGGATTGTTACTTATACTAAATACAGTTGGTGGAGATGTAGAAGCAGGACTGGCAATATCCGAGCTTGTAAGTAGTATGAAGAAGCCTTCGGTATCTTTGGTTTTAGGAGGTGGACACAGTATAGGTGTGCCTTTGGCTGTGTGTGCAAGGTATTCTTTTATAGCACCTTCAGCTACTATGACAATACATCCTATAAGAATGAATGGACTCATAATCGGAGTTCCTCAAACCTTTGAATACTTCAATAAAATGCAGGAAAGAATTATCAACTTTATTGTTGAGCATAGCAAAATAAACAGTGCGATATTAAAAAAATTAATGTTTACTACCAGTGAGCTTGCAAATGATATAGGAAGTGTTATTGTGGGCAGTGAGGCAGTAGACTATGGATTAATAAATAAAATTGGAGGTTTAAAAGAAGCTATGGCAAAGCTTCGAGATTTAATAGAAAAGTATAAGACTGAGGAGAAATAAAGCTCTTAAATTTGTTAATAATACATTTGTATATAAATTCCACAAAGCCAAGAACTATTGGATAACACATTGCATGTTACTTGGCTTTTATGTTGTTTTTGTAATTTGAAAATCAATTTTCTTGACATAACCTGCCTTTAAGTATTAAATAGAACTTAGACAAAATATAAATAAAGAAATTACTAAGGAAAATGTTTAGTGTAAAACATATAGGTGATAAAATGAGCAAAACAATAATAATTATGGAAGCCCCGGACAATGCAACAGGCATAGACCAATTAAGTGACGAGCATCAGTATTTTCTAGGTGCTTTTGGAGAAGTGATAGGTATGCTTAAAAAAGTATTTCCTGAGGGAGATTTTTCTGATCCTACCAATATAGCTGTAAGAAGTGGTGAAAGTAACATAAAAATCGAGATAAGTAAGCATACCCCTGTACCAAACTTCATAATAAGCTCTAAGGAGGAGCTACCCTTAGATAGTATCTTGAAGCTATGTAATAAGACTGGTTGGAGAGCCTTAGATACTGATACAGGGCTGTTTTTGGATAAAAGAAATTTAAAGGAAAGTAAAGAGAATAAAAGCAGGTGGAAATTCTGGTTTAAGTAAATATGTTAAAGTGAAGCTGCTATGCTAATTGGTAATATAGTATAGCAGCTTTTCTTTGTCTTATTCTATATATGAAATGCACAAGTTAATGAAATTTGTACATTTTATATATAGCTTACACTTTATAAATTGTTTGCAACCAGAGCTTTTTAAGGTATAATAACAATAGGAAAGCCTTGATATGTGAGGAGTTCAGCAATTTAAAAGAATGGTGGAGGTAAGCTATGCCAAAGAAAAAAAAGCAATATCAAATACAATATGACATATTTGGGGTTATTCTTATAATAGTAAGTATTTACTTTTATATAAGCTTATTTAGTGTTGATTCTGGTTTCATTGGAAATGGAATTAAATCAATATTGTTGGGAATATTAGGCTTAGGAGCATATGTTTTTCCAGTTATGATATTAATACTGGGTATCGCTGCTATATATATGAAGGGTGAGTTTAAACTCAATAATAAGTATTTTGCCTTCGTTTTATTTACATTAGCGATGCTTATCAGCCTATACATAGCTACATTAGATAGTATTAACGAGCTAGGGTTAGAGTTAACTTGGACAGAGCATATAACAAACTCCTATATAATAGGACAAGTTGATGGAAAAGGCGGTGGAGCTTTAGGTGCAATTTTTGGTTATGCCTTCTTAAAGCTATTTAGCAAAAGTGGAACAATAGTTATAACCGCTGGTCTTTTCATTATCGCTGCACTTATATTTACAGAAACTCCATTTAAAGCAGTGCTTGATTATACAAAAACATCATTATTTAAGCTGTATGCTATGCTTACTGAACTAATTAAAGGAAATGGTAAGAATAAACAGAAAAAACTAATTAAAAAAGAACAAGAAGCCTTTGCAAGCAATGAGCTCATAAAAAGTGAGCAAGATAAAATAAAAGATATGGATAAAAAAATTAAAATTTTAGATTTTACTAAAAGCTTTGATACAAATTTCAAAGTAGAACCAACTGAGGCTCATCAGGAAAAGTCAAAGCAAATGAATGTAACAGAAGTAGAACAGCAAAGACCAAAAAGTGTAAAAGATAAGAAATCTCAGGAGGAAGAGAATATCCCTACCATAGTTCCAGAGCTAAAGAAGTACGTCGGATACGTGATACCTCCTACAAGCCTTTTAAATATAAATCATGATAACAAATCAGTAAATACTAAAAAAGAAGTTATAAATAATGTAAAGGTGCTAGAGGAGACTCTTGGAAATTTCGGAGTTAGTGCTAATGTATCTCAGGTCTCTGTGGGACCTGCTATAACTAGATATGAGTTATCCTTAAGTCCAGGGGTAAAGGTAAGTAAGATTCTAAGTCTTTCAGACGATATATCTCTGAGCCTTGCATCAGCAGGTATTAGAATAGAAGCACCTATACCTGGCAAATCTGCTATAGGCATAGAAGTGCCAAATAAGAACATAACTATGGTATACCTAAGAGAGGTTCTTGAATCAAATGAATTTAAGATTAATAAGTCAAAGCTAGCCTTTGCCATAGGTAAGGATGTGGCAGGTGCAAGCATAATTGGAGATTTATCTAAAATGCCCCATTTGCTTATAGCAGGGGCTACAGGATCAGGAAAAAGTGTATGCATAAATACTTTAATAGCCAGCATACTTTATAACGCAACACCAGATGAGGTTAAAATGCTAATGATTGACCCTAAGGTTGTTGAGCTTAGTATATACAAAAATATACCGCACTTGCTGGTGCCTGTTGTAACTGATCCTAAGAAGGCAGCAGGGGCATTAAACTGGGCAGTTGTAGAAATGACAGAAAGATATAAGAAATTTGCAGCAAACAATGTTCGTGATATAACAGGATATAATTCTTTAAATAAAGAGGGTATAATGAAGCTGCCTCTAATAGTTGTAATAATAGATGAGTTGGCAGATCTTATGATGGTTTCTCCTAGTGAAGTGGAGGATTCTATCTGCAGATTGGCTCAGATGGCAAGAGCTGCTGGCATACACC
>JBAVGO010000118.1:0-3033 GCA_049684915.1 Lutisporaceae bacterium
AACGTACAGCCAGTAGGAGTAGTAGGGGAGCTATGGGTAGGAGGAGACGGAGTAGCAAGGGGCTACCTAAATAACCCAGAGCTAACAGCAGAGAAATTTATAGAAAATCCTTTTGTACAAGGAGAAAGAATATACAAAACAGGCGACCTTGCAAGATGGCTGTCTGATGGAACAATAGAATTTATAGGACGAATAGACAACCAAGTAAAAATAAGGGGCTTTAGAATAGAACTAGGAGAAATCGAGAACGAACTATTAAAGCACAAAGACATAAAGGAAGCCATAGTAATAGCTAAGGAAGATAATAGTGGCAATAAGTATCTATGTGCATACATAGCAGGAGAAGCAGAGCTAGGTGGTAAAGAATTTAGAGAACATCTGTCAAAGAATTTGCCTGACTATATGATACCAGCATACTTTATACAGCTAGAGAAGCTACCATTAACAGAGAATGGAAAAGTAGACAGAAAAGCACTACCAGAGCCTGAGACAGATGGCAGTATAGCTACAGGAACAGAATATGTTGCACCAACCAATGAAATAGAAGAAAAGCTTGCAGAAATATGGAGCGAAGTATTAGGAATACAAAAAATAGGAATAAATGACAGCTTCTTTGAGCTGGGAGGACACTCCTTAAAAGCGATAAATATTGCATCAAAAATTAAAAAAGTATTAAATGCATCAGTACCTTTAAGTGAGCTGTTTAAAACACCTACAATAAAGGGCTTAGCTGATTATGTGAAAAGCACAAAGCTTATAGATGGTGAAAGCAGCCTCTATTGGGGTATAGAGCCTACAGAAGCAAGACCTTATTATCCAGCTTCACTCAATCAGGCGAGGACTTATGCTGTGCAGCAGTTTGACAAACAAAATATAAGCTATAACATGCCCTGCTTTGTACGTATTGAGGGTTCACTTGATATACACAAAATAGAGAATGCCTTTAATGAGATTGTACAGAGGCATGAGGCTTTGAGGACATCATTTTCAGTTATTGAGGGAGAAATTGTCCAAACAATCCATAAGGTAACTGATTTTAAAATTAATCACATAAGAATGTCCGAGGGTAAATGTCCGTCTGCCGAGGCTTTGGTACAAAACTATCTCAAGCCCTTTGATTTAAATACCGTTCCTCTTCTCAGGGTGAATCTCATCGAGCTTACTGATGAACAGGGACAGGTCATAAATAAATATATCCTTAACTATGACATGCACCATATTATCTCTGATGGAGTTTCTGCAATACTGATGCTAAATGAACTTATGACTCTATATGAAGGAAAGCAGCTGCCTGAGCTACGCTTGCAATACAAGGATTGTACAATGTGGCAGAAACGTATCCGAGAAGGCGGTACACCAGAAGCAGAACGTATGAAGAAGCAGGAGGCATACTGGTTCAACCAGTTTGAAGGAGAGCTGCCGAGGCTTACGCTGCACACAGATTTTCCGAGACCTTCTATACAAAGCTTTGAAGGTGAACATCTCGAATTCAAACTAGATGAAGTGTTGACCAACAAGCTTAGAGAGATAGGTAAGCATACTGGAACAACATTTTATATGATACTTTTAGCAGCTCTTAATGTACTGCTATCTAAATATAGCGGACAAGAGGATATTGTAGTAGGATCCCCTGTATCGGGCAGAACCCATGAAGATTTGCGAAATGTGATGGGTATGTTCATAAATACTATAGTGATTAGGAGTTATCCTCAAAAAAGTAAGACCTTCCATATATTCTTAGAGGAGCTTAAAGAAAATACATTAGGTGCTTTTGAAAATCAGGATTATGAACTCGGGGAACTCATAGAACGACTTGGCATACAAAGAGAGGTTAATAGAAATCCTTTGTTCGACGTAATGTTTAATATGCTAAACTTCGAAAACATAGAAAGAAACGCGGATGATGTGCAAACACAGTCACTCACCTTTACTCCTTGGAGTTTTGAAACAAAGACATCCAAGTTTGATATTACACTGACAGCCAGCGAGGTTGAAGATGGTATGACAATGAACTTAGAATATTGCACAAAACTCTTCCAAAGAGAAACCATGGAGAAGATGAAACAACACTATATGCAGATATTGGAAGCTGTGACTGAAAATATAGATGTCAGACTTGAAGATATCGTTATTCAGTATAGCTTGATGGTGACTGAGACAAGCAATGAAGAAGAGGATATAGATTTTACTTTCTAGCTGTCTTCATATAACAGGGGCGAAAGCGTGGTAATAAATTTCTATAATTATTGGAAATAGGAGCGTGAGTTACAATGATGAACAAAAAACTGGAAAAAGAAATCATTTTATCTACAGGACAATTTGATAAGGAAAAAGACTATTGGTTAAATAAGCTTTCAGGAGAACTCACAAAAACGAATTTCCCCTATGACTGGACAAAAATAGCTAAATCGGAAAATAAAGAACACAGGAATATCTTCAAATTTTCTCTTACTTCAGAATTGTGTACAAAACTGTTAAAAATGAGCACTCAATCAAATGAAAATTTGTACATGCTACTGCTGTCGGGACTTATGCTGCTTCTCTACAAGTATTCAGGAAGCAGCGATATTCTCGTAGGAACTTCAATATACAGACAAAAAGAACAAGGAGACTTTATTAATACTGCTCTGATGCTTCGTGGTCAAATCAATGAAAACATAAGCTTTAAAGAGTTTTTGATGCAAGTTAGACAGACACTCATAGAAGCTAATAAAAATAGAAATTATCCTTTAGAAGTGCTGCTGGACAAGCTTGATATTCCGATGACGGGACAAATCGAATCCTTACTGCAAACTACAGCCTTACTTGAAAATATCCATGACAAGAGCTATTTGGAGGGCTTTGACTCAAATATTCAGTTCTATTTTATAAAAACAGAAAATGATATCCAAGCAAGTATTGAATATAATACACTGCTTTATAAAGAAAATACCATAGAAAGAATTGCCACTCATTATATAAACCTTTTGAATGAAGTTCTAGGTAATACTAATATGCAAATAAGTGATATCTGCATTCTCTCAAATGAAGAAA
>JBAVGO010000119.1:0-6645 GCA_049684915.1 Lutisporaceae bacterium
ATTTAACTGTGCTTTATAAGATTTTTATATTCCGCATAAAGCTTTCTAGTAATCTTATAATCTGAAATGTTATAAAAATAATTTTCAACCTTACTTATAGGCATTATATCTATAAGTGAGTTGGTTATAAATACCTCTTCCGCTTCTAGTAGCTCTTCATACTTGTAGCTTCCCTCGTGAAGCTCCAGTTTTAGATTTCTGCATAACTGTATAACTTGGCTGCGTGTTATGCCATTTAATATACCACAGCTTATTTCAGGAGTGAAGACTATATTATCCTTTATCCAAAATATATTAGATATCGTGCCCTCGCAAAGTCTGTCATAAACATTCATAAATAACGCCTCTTGATATCCTTGATTAATTGCTCTCTCTCTGGTTAATATGTTTTCTCCATAGTTCAGGGATTTTATGTAGGGCATAGGTGAATGCGGATTTCTTCTTATTTCGCTTAGACAAATATCATAGCCCTCTTCGCAAAAATTCTCCTTGTAGTCGTAATCTGAAACCGTAATTAAGGTTGAAATACCTTTTATATCTCTAAAGCATAACAGCTTAAGTCTACCATTTTTAATGTTGTTCCTAGATATTAATGCTTGAGCCTGTGCCTTAAGCTGTTCAGCCTCCAATACAAGCTGTAAACCAAGCTTTTTACAGCCTTGCATCAGTCTTTCAAAATGCAACTCCATAAAACAAGGCTTACCTTCTAATACCAATATAGTTTCAAATACACCTAAGCCAAACTGAAAGCCTTGACAAGAAGGGTTTATTGTAACAGCCTCATCATCAATTAGGTTATTATTATAATACAAAAACATAAAGCACTCCTACTTTTCATTTTTTAGTGTCTGTATAAGAGCTCTTGCTTTATGCAAGCTCTCTTGATATTCAAGCTCGGGATCAGAATCCCATACTATAGCGCCCCCTGCTTGAAAGTATGCTGTACCATCCTTCATAACAATGGTTCTTATTGCTATATTTAAATCCATATCTCCATTGAAGCCTAGATAGCCTATACTGCCAGTATAGACATTCCGCTGCGTTGGTTCAAGCTCATCTATGATTTCCATTGCTCGTATTTTAGGTGCACCTGTTATGGAGCCACCAGGAAAAGTAGCCTGTATAACATCTATGGCATCTATGTTCTCATTCATTTCTCCAACTACTGTAGAAACAAGGTGATGTACAGTAGCATATTGTTCTAGGTTAAAAAGCTCAGGCACCTTCACTGTGCCCGTCTTAGATACCTTGCCTAAATCGTTTCTCTCCAAGTCTACTATCATAAGAAGCTCTGCTCTGTCCTTTTCACTTGCCAGAAGCTCTTCTCGATTAATCTTATCCTCCTCAGGTGTCACACCCCTTGGACGTGTACCCTTTATAGGTCTAGTCTCCATCTCCCTATCTTGTATCTTAATAAAGCGCTCAGGAGAACTACTTAGAATATAACCTTCTCCAAAATCAATATAGCAGGAAAAAGGGGCAGGGTTTAACTCTCTCAATCTGCCATATATATTAAAAGGCTCTTCCTTTGTGTCACACATAAAGCGCTGGGTAAGATTTACCTGATATATGTCTCCTGCACTTATGTAATCCTTTATGCTTTGTACAGACTTTATATAGTCTTCCTTTGTAAAATTCGATTTGATTTCTGTGCAGGCTATTCCTTGTTTGATTTTTGTGTTCGTTTTATCTAAATTACTTATTTTCTGGAGCAATCTATCTACCACAGCTTCAGGCTGTTCTGTCAGACCTAATGCAATTAGATAGGTATCGTTATTCTTATGATCTACGGCAATAATTCCATCATAAAGCCCAAACCAGCAGTCCGGTATTTCCATATCATCTACAGCTGTCCTAGGTAGCTTCTCTATGTAGTGGCATAGATCATATCCCATAAAGCCTACAGCTCCACCTAGAAACGGTATATCTGCTTTATAATCCAGCTTATATCTATATAGCAATTCCTTCAATATCTCAAAGGGATTTCCATTGAGATGCTTATGATTACCTTGTTCTATAATTTCAATGCCTGAAGCCTTGCTTTTGAATACAAGAAATGGGTCACTGCCTAAAAAAGTAAAGCCGCCTAGTCGTTCATTTTGAAGGCTGCTATCTAGTATAAAGCTGTGTGAATCACCTTTAAATGCATAAAACATATCAAAGGCAGAAAGCTCAGTATTTATCTTTCTTATATACAAATTAAACACTCCTTTGATTATGCTCTGTCGCAATAAAATTACCTAGTAGCTCCAAGCCCTGCTCAGTTAATATTGCTTCAGGATGAAACTGTACTCCTTCTATTGCATATTCTTTATGTCTTATGCCCATTATCTCTCCATCCATCGTTTCTGCAGTTATTTCAAAGCAATAGGGCAGACTCTCCCTCTCTAGTACAAGAGAATGATATCTGGTTACCTTAAGAGGATTTTTCAAGTTCCTAAAAACTCCCTTGTTATTATGGATTATATCCTGTACCTTGCCATGAACAGGAACCTTAGCCTTTACAACCTTAGCTCCAAATGCTTGTCCTATAGACTGATGACCAAGGCATATACCAAGTATAGGAATTGCCCCCTTAAAAGCATCTATAACCTCCAAAGAGATTCCCGCTTTATCAGGGCTGCAAGGTCCCGGTGAAATAACAATCATATCTGGTGCTATCGCCTTTATATCTTCTATGCTTATATCATCATTTCGTCGTATCACTAGCTTCTGATTAAGCATTTGTAAATATTGTACAAGATTATATGTGAAAGAATCATAGTTGTCTATCATAAGTATACTGTGTATTTGTTTATTCATTATATTACGTAATTACTCCTTTATATAACCCTTCTTTATTAGCTTATGGATGTGTTGGTTAACCTTCTGCTCTATATCAACATCATAGGTTTCCTCCATAACAAACATCATTGAGACAGCAACCTGTGCTACATCCAGCAGTTCCTCTGAAATTCGCTCTATTACTTCCTTTTCTTCCATCTGTAATTTCTCACCATTTAGACACCTAAACTTACCTATAAGCTGTGCCAATTCTCCCGCTTCTTCCATTAGCTTTAGGGCGGTAGATTCAATGTTTGGTCGCAGGTTATTTAACCGAGGAAGACTTATACTTTTATATTTGATATTTTCTGAGTTGATGTTGATTTCTTTATTCATCGTTTTTACTTTTACCCCCTTGAGACATTTTAATATTATTTAAATCTTTCCTTTTTTGCTTTAGTTGTTCTTTAAAGGTGTAAAGGGATATTTCTTTCACACTTTCTATATCCATATCAATAAATTGACAGCCCGAGTGAAATATATTAGACTCTGGCGAAGAAATAGTTCTATTTACCATCACCTTACAACCAACGAAAGCATTAAGCTTCAGCTTAAAATTGAACACCATACCAACAGGCAGATTAAGACTGGTTTCAGTTAAAACTCCTCCGCCGCTTATATTTAATATAAGTCCAGTAAATTTTTTATCGCTATTATATATTGTCTTGCTGCTAATTGAAACAGGGGAAGCAACAAAGCCAATATTACAGTTTATCCTATTAAAATTTCTTTTCTCTATTAAATTTAACTGATCTAGTTGAGGTCTTTTTATAAAAAGCAGATTTTCATTCCTAGCATTTATTTGAGTATAAAATTCAAACATGCTATCACCGTTAACTGCAATACATAGTACTTCCTTATTGATTGGTAAATCCTTGTTTGTTTTGACCTCAAGCACTATTGAATTATCATCAAAATGCTTTACCGTTGAATAGGTCTCATAATCTATAAATGGTACCAATATAATTATCAGTAGCCCCTGTATAAATTGCATAGCGTTCCTCCTGCTCACAAGAGCATATATTTTTATCTATTATATATTATACCAAATTGTCGAAGTTCGTAGAAATATAAATGCAAATAAACTGAAAAATATATAAAATAATCCCTCAAACATAAATGTTTGAGGGATCTGTACTCTGATAATATTATCTCTTTGAAAATTGTGATGCTTTTCTTGCCTTCTTTAAACCGTACTTCTTTCTTTCCTTCATTCTAGGATCTCGTGTTAAGAAGCCAGCTTTTTTTAATTGAGGTCTCATTTCTCTATCTACCTCAAGAAGAGCTCTCGAAATACCATGTCTGATAGCACCAGCTTGACCTGTATAGCCACCGCCATGTACATTCGCTATAATGTCATAACTTGATAATGTATTTGTTAAAACCAATGGTTGTCTTACGATTAGCTTTAATGTTTCCAATCCAAAATAATTATCTATTTCTCTTTTATTTATTACTATTTTTCCTTCACCTGGGATAAGTCTAACTCTTGCAACAGAGCTTTTTCTTCTACCAGTACCAAAATATTGTAATTTAGCCACAGTAACTTCCTCCTCCCGATTATATGTTTAGCTCTAAAACTTCTGGTTGTTGAGCTTGATGTTCGTGTTCTGTTCCTTTGTAAACTCTTAACTTCTTAAGCATTTGATTACCTAAGCTGTTATGAGGAAGCATACCTTTTACTGCTTCATATACAGCAAGCTCCGGCTTTGTTGCCATAATCTTTCTGTAAGGAGTTTCTTTAAGTCCTCCTGGATATAAAGAGTGCTTTCTATACATTTTTTGGTCAAGCTTCTTACCAGTAAGAACAATTTTTTCAGCATTTATGATGATTACGTGGTCTCCCGTATCAACATGGGGTGTATAAATAGGCTTATTCTTGCCTCTTAATATACTAGCAACTTCACTAGCGAGTCTTCCAAGTACCTTGCCGTTTGCATCGACTACGTACCACTTTCTTTCTATTTCATTAGGCTTTGCCATGAATGATTTCATTTCTTACCCTCCTCGAATTTGTTAACTAATCACTATTTAAATCCATTCATGCACAATATACCACAATATTTGCATTTAATTCATTAAGTGTGATCTTGATTTTGTGTCGCTTATATATAATGATCCGGGGCAGTGGATCAATTTTTACAACATATATATTTTAATACATTGCACCGTGCGTGTCAACATTTAATAAAATACTTTTTCCAAATATAGTCCATGTGCAGGTAGTGTTATTCCTGCTTGAGGCCTGTTTTTTGACAACATTATGTCCTGGATATTACTTGGTTCAATTTTTCCAATAGCCGCGGACAATAAAGTACCTGATATTATTCTTACCATATTATATAAAAATCCATTACCATGATAAGTAATTTTTATAAATTCTTCGTTTTGTACAATTTTAATATCATATATTGTCCTTACTGTATTTTTTATACTGCTGCCTTTTGACATAAAGCTCGAGAAATCATATTCCCCGATAAAATATTTGCTTGCAGCTCTCATTTTGTTGATATCAAGCCTGTCACAATAGCTTATATGATAAGCCAAATTACGATACAAAGCTGTAGGCTGTCTACTGTTTATCATTAGATAACTGTATTGCTTTCCCACTGCACTATATCTCGAGTGAAAATCCATATCCACTTCACTGGAGCTTTTAATTACAATATCATGAGGTAATGCTGAATTTAAAGCAAAAGCAAATCTCTCTGTCAATATCTTACTATCAATAAAAAAGTTTGCTACCTGCCCAAGAGCGTGAACACCGGCATCTGTCCTACCCGAGCCTTCAAGCACAATTCTTAAACCAGTTATCTTCTCAATTACATCTTGGATTGTGTCTTGAATTGTATCTTTATTGGAGATCAAATTTTTCTGTGACTGCCATCCGCAATAGTTTGTTCCCTCATATTCAATTTCAAGCTTTATGTTTCTCATAGTATACACCTTTTATTTTAAACATATTATTATTGTAAATATTTGTTATTTTGTAAATACAATTCCAACAGCTAGCAAAATCGTTATCAAAGCAGCTGCAAAGTCGATTTTTTGAAGTTTTAGCTGCTTCATCCTTGTTCTATTCTCTCCGCCTCTATAGCAGCGAGCTTCCATTGCTAAAGCCAACTCCTCTGCTCTTCTAAAAGCACTGATAAACAAAGGTACTAAAAGAGGTATCATAGCCTTTGCTCTGTTGAACAAATTTCCGCTTTCAAAGTCAGCACCTCTTGCCATTTGTGCCTTCATAATTTTATCTGTTTCATCCAATAAGGTTGGTATAAATCTCAAAGCTATACTCATCATCATAGCAAGCTCATGAGCCGGTACCCCTATTTTCTTGAAAGGATTTAGAAGCTTCTCGATGCCATCCGTCAAAGCTATTGGTGAGGTTGTTAAGGTCAAAAGAGATGCACCCGTGATTAATAACATTAATCTCAAGCCCATATATATGGCTTGATACAAACCTTCTCTTGTAACTACAATAAAACCATATCCAAATAATCTTTCGCCTGGTGTCATAAATATATTTAAAACTACTGTTAAAATAATTATAATTGCTAGTGGCTTTAAACTTTTTAATATAGTTTTAACAGATATCTCAGATAACCAAATTATAATACCTAAATAAGCAAGTACATAAATATATGGGAAAAAACCTTGTATGAAAAACAAGATTGATATATATGCTATAGTTGCTAGTATCTTGACCCTAGGATCCAGTCTGTGTATAGATGTATCCCCCGGTATATACTGTCCTATGGTTATATTTTTTATCATATTAATTGCTCCTTAGATATTTAATAAGCTGATCATAGGCTTCATTTA
>JBAVGO010000120.1:0-25340 GCA_049684915.1 Lutisporaceae bacterium
TAATAATTTTAAATGAGGGGCAACAAGCAAAGATATTAATTGAAGCTAAATATGGCACATTGAAGAATTTTTATCAGCAAGTAAACCCTTCGATTTCTTTAAAGTCAATTATGAATTATTGCTGCACTGATAAGATACATTCAGAAACCTTCAAGTGCTTAGTGGTTAATAAATCTGATAAGGGATGGAATGACATTGTCCTGAGCAAGCAAGTACAATTAACAAGATATGTAAATGAAATATATAATAATACTATGTCTTATAAAGAAGAGTCAGATATTGAGCTCTTTAACAAACTTGTTGAGCTATGCAGCAAGTATAAGCTTGTAAACGAAAAGGCTTTAATGTATAGAAATATTGCAAAAAATTATTTTTACAGAAATGACACACTGAAAATGATTGAATATTATAACAAGGCTATCGACTTTATAAGATATCGAGACAATAATATCTTAACAATGCTAACCATAGAATTAGCAAATCATTATTTTAAGGAACAGAATGTTGATGAATCAGAAATTCTATTTAAGAGAGCTCAGGAATATATAGAGAACAATCATGCAAGCAATGAAGTTTTGTATAAATATTATTATTATAGAGGAGTAACATGTAATACAGAGGGAAGGCACGCAGAAGCAAGAGAGTATCTAGAAAAATCAATCCAATATGGGGATACTCAAACCGAATCAATGAGTGATAAGGGTGCTGCTTTTTTAGCAATAGGCGCTACTTATAAAAGAGAAGGCGACTATGAAAAATCAAAGGAATACTATTATCGCGCTCTTATGCATTTTCATGACAAGGATATATATGGAAGGACCATGGCTCTTAATAATATAGCAGACATATATTGTATTTTGAAAGATTACGACCAAGCGGTTAAATTCATTGAACAAGCAAAGAGCTTATTGGGAGAAGGCAAATTAATTTCTCAATATATGTTGATTTATCAAACCTATGCAGAGATAAAACTAATGCTTGGTGACACTTCAGGCTGTTATGAATATTTTGACATTTTAAAGAAAACGATTAACGCTCCTATTAATAAAATGGATATAATGAATAGAATAATTGGATTTATCAACTATTTAGAGGATATAGATTTATTAAATAATTTGTATGATGTAATGTGTCATATAAAAGATAATACAGATAATTATATATATAAACATGATTTATATTCGTGCATGGGAAGAATAGGTGAAAAGATTAGAAAAAAGGAGGTATACAATGTACAAGCTTAGAACATTATTAATATATTCTATAATCGCAGTTTTGTTTGTAGTTGCTATATCAGCAGTAAATCCAGTAGAAGTAAACGCTGCGGACGATAGCGAACCATATACTTCATGCATAATGAAACCAATAAAAAATTAAAAATAGTTACTCAGAAGAAGGCTTTATGCCTTCTGTTTTTTACAGGGTATTCATATTATACGAGGGGTGTTTATATGAAACATTACTTAATAGTTTTATTACTAATAATTACGTTATTTGGATGCAGTGGATGTATGGCAGCTAATGAAAGTAAGAATTCCGCTGATATTAATCAAAAGTTAAGGGTAACTGCTGGTAGAGCAAGTATTAAAAGTGTTTCCCTAATTAATTATGAAGGTGATGCATTAAAAAATAATAAGGAAGTTTTCAAATTTGCCTTTGAAAATAATGCATCAGCAGATATTAAATATATAAAAAAGGATAAAAAAATAACTCTTGATTTTGGAAATACACCACCTGACAATGTTTCTGTAAAGGACATATTGTTGACATCTGAAGGCGGGAATTTGTATTCTGACAAATTGGATATTGATATTCCACTTGTAAATGAAGGTAGTAACTTTAGCTTTTATTTAAAAGGCAACCCAAATTCTATGTTGAGCTCGCAATTAGCTCCAAATAAAATAGAATTTAGAGGGTTTAAAATAACAGCATCATGGGGCGATAAAGAATACTGGTATGCTTTTGTAATAAAATCAGATAAATAGCTTGCAAAGTAGTATAATAAGTAGTAAAATAAGTAAAAATATTATATGAAATGCAATGAAGGGAAAAGTCAAAGCTTTGCTTTTTAGAGAGTCGATGGTTGGTGTAAGTCGATATGCAGTCTTTGAAATTCCATCCCAGAGCAGTCTGCGATGAGCAGTACCGGCACAGCCGTTAAAGAGATGAGAGAACAGAAGGTTTTTTCTGTTAATTAGGGTGGTAACGCGGATTACACTTCGTCCCTTTGGGGGATGAGGTGTTTTTATTTTTATCAAAATTTAAGGAGGTAGTAAAAATGTTAGATATTAGAATGATTAGGAGCAATCCTGAAGAAGTAAAAAGAAGACTGGCAAGAAGAAAAAAGGAATATAGAATTGATGAGCTAGTAGTAATGGACGAGGATAGAAGAAATTTACTTGTTCTAGTTGAGGACTTAAAAAGTAAAAGGAACAAGGTGTCTGAAGAGGTTGCTAAGCTAAAGAGGGCAAAGCAGGATGCTGAAACACTTATAGCTGAAATGAAAACTGTTGGAGATAAAATCAAGGAGTATGATGAAAAGGTAAGAGAGCTTGACCAAAAGATTGAAGAAATAATTCTTACACTTCCAAACCTTCCTAACGATGGTATACCAGATGGAGAATCGGAAGCAGATAATAAGGAAATAAGAAAGTTTTCTGAGCCTACCAAATTTGAATATGAACCTAAAGCTCACTGGGATATCGGTGAGGATTTAGGCATACTGGATTTTGCCACAGCAGCAAAGGTTACAGGTGCACGTTTTACCTTCTACATAGGCTTTGGTGCTAGGCTAGAGAGAGCTCTTATAAACCTTATGCTGGATACACATAATGAACATGGATATACTGAGGTTTTACCACCCTTTATGGTACACAGAAGAAGTATGCAAGGTACAGGACAGCTTCCAAAGTTTGAAGAGGATGCATTTAAGGTAGCTGGAACAGACTATTTCTTGGTACCAACAGCAGAAGTACCTGTAACAAATATGTACAGGGAAGAAATATTGGAAGCGGATCGTCTACCGATATATCATACTGCATATACAGCATGTTTTAGAGCAGAAGCGGGCTCGGCAGGAAGAGATACTAGAGGGCTAATAAGACAGCATCAGTTCAACAAGGTAGAGCTTGTTAAGTTCACGCACCCAGATACTTCCTATGAAGAGCTGGAGAAGCTTACAGCTGATGCGGAGAGAATATTGCAGCTTTTAAAGCTTCCATATAGAGTAGTGTGTTTGTGTGCAGCTGATATAGGTTTCTCCGCAGCAAAAACCTATGATATAGAGGTATGGATGCCTAGCTATAACAGATATGTTGAGATTTCGTCGTGCAGCAACTTTGAAGACTTCCAGGCTAGACGTGCTGATATAAAATTTAGACCAGAACCAAAGGAAAAGCCAAGATTTCTGCACACAATAAATGGTTCGGGTCTTGCAATAGGAAGAACTGTAGCGGCTATATTGGAGAACTTCCAACAGCCTGATGGAACAGTTATAATTCCAGAGGTTCTAAGATCATATATGGGTGGAGCAGAGAGAATAAAGAAGTAGAAGAAAAAGGTGTTTTGATAACGCTTCTGCAAGTTGTTTCAAATTTTAAAAATAATAGCTATATAAATCGCACTAAAGTTTTTACATAAAGTAAATCTGTGTTTTGTGCGATTTGAAGAATGAAAAATGTTTAGCACGAAACATATAGTACAATGCTAGCAAAATGTGATATTATACAAGGGCTACAATGTTTATCCATTTACTAGCCAGATATCTAATCTGAATTTTAACACCTCTTCATAACAGAAAAGTATTTATGTATATTAAAAAATATAATACAAAAAATAGAATTGCATAGTAATCGAATTTTCAAGACACTATATAATGCAAATATTTCAAATAATTCACATAAAAACTTAAGCCTAATTCATTGACACGATTAAGTATTGTTGATATAATGGATATTGTTCTGGCAAGGAGAGATGTTCGAGCGGTTTATGGAACTGGTCTTGAAAACCAGAGGCGTGTTAAAGCGTCCGAGGGTTCGAATCCCTCTCTCTCCTCCATTAAAACTTTATATGAATTCAAAAAATTTGGCACGGAGAAGTACTCAAGAGGCCGAAGAGGCGCCCCTGCTAAGGGTGTAGGCTGGGAAACTGGCGCGAGGGTTCAAATCCCTCCTTCTCCGCCATCACGATTACAACGCAGATTGAAAAATCTGCTTTTTTGTTTTTTGTAAAAAAACGCATATAATAATAGTATATATGCATTGGAGTGATAAAATGAAAAAGGTTAAACTTATATACAATCCAAAATCTGGAGACGCAACCTTTAAAAACAAGCTGGATAAAGTGATAAACAAATTCCAAGCGGCTGGTTTTATAACTGTACCTTTTAGGATAAGTAATGATCTGCATATAGACAATGCATTTTTTGATATAGATCAAGACTATGAGATTATTTGCGTTTCTGGAGGCGATGGTACAGTAAGCTCTGTGTCGGATGCCATGGCTAGGCTAGGCATAAAGCAGCCTCTAGGAATTTTTCCTTCCGGTACATCAAATGATTTGGCGGCTTATTTGGGAATCCCTAGAGATATAAAGGCTTGTTGCGATATAATACTTAATGGTATAATCAAAAATATTGATTTAGGCAAGGTAAACGGTAATCACTTTATAAATGTATGTAGTGCAGGTTTACTAACCGATGTAGCATATAAAACAGATACAAATCTCAAAAATGCTTTGGGTCAAATGGCATATTATATAAAAGGTATAGAAGAAATACCTAAGTTTTCTCCTATAAAGATGAGACTGGTGTCAGAAGACAAAGTTATAGAGGATAATATGCTGTTGCTTTTGATTCTTAACGGTAGCTCTGCAGGAGGCTTCAATAGACTTGCTCCTGATGCTATTATTGATGATGGAAGAATGAATGTCATAGCAATAAAATATGCTAATATATCAAACATGCTTTCTTTATTTTTAAAAATAATTAGAGGGGAGCATATAGGAGATCCAAATATATATTACTTTAGTACAAATAAGCTAAGAGTGGAATGTAGCCAGATTTGCAAGACAGATATTGACGGAGAGAAGGGTCCAAGCTTTCCACTGGATATTGAGGTAATGCATCAATTTTTAAAGGTTTTTGTACCTAAATAATATTAATACTCGTAAACTAAGGGGGCAGATTTTGTGATTTACAAAACAAAAGGGGTATGTTCAAAGGAAATCGAATTTGAAGTGAAAAATAACATTATAAAGAAAGTTTGCTTCGTAAATGGTTGTCCAGGTAGTCTACAAGCTATAGGCAGACTAGTTGAGGGACTCCAAGTAGAAGCTGCAATAGAAAAATTAAAAGGTATACAGTGTGGCGATAAAGGCACATCCTGCCCTGATCAGCTTGCAAAAGCACTGCTTAGTATGAAGTAGTAAATATTCTTCTTCTTTTATAAGCATTATCTGTATTATTATATGATAATAATACAGTCTTGAATTTTGGCAATACTTATATAGATAAAAATAGTTAATTTTACTTCTTTAAATATTATAGAAATAGATTATAATGAGAATATAATGTAACAACAGCAAATAAATGAGATGACAACAGCTTATAATGTAGAACGCAAGCAATACATTATTTTCATGAAATAGGAGGGTAAAGATGGAACTTCAAAAGTTTAATCCGGCAGAGGTACAGGTTAAAGAGAAAATTGATATGAACAGCTTGACCGAGGAACAAAAGCAAAAGGTTCAGGAGATAATAAATGACATTGACGTGGAGGATTCACAGTTTGTACTCCAATACGGAATGGGTGCCCAAAGCCAGATTGCCAGCTTTGCAGACAATGTGTTAAACGAAGTGCGAGCGAAGGATGGAGGAAATGTTGGAGAGATACTATCTGAGCTTATGCTAAAGGTAAAGGAAATTGATGTAGACGGCGTATCTGGAAAAGGATTTATGTCCAGAATACCTCTGTTAGGGGGCTTGATGGACTCTACAAAGAAGCTTGCTGCAAGGTATCAAAAGTTGGGAACAGAAATAGAAAAGATAGTAGAAGAGCTGGATAAGTCTAGAATGAACCTTTTAAAGGATGTTACTCTTTTGGACTATATGTTTGATAAGAATCTTGACTATCTAGGTAATCTAAATCAGTATATAATAGCTGGAACATTAAAGCTTCAGGAACTGAATGAAGAAGTTTTACCAGCAAGGAAACAGATGGTGCAAAGCACTAATGATCCTATAGAGGCACAAAAGCTTAATGATTTGATGCAGCTGGTTAACAGATTTGAGAAGAAGATTCATGACTTAAAGCTTAGTAGGATGATTGCATTGCAAACCGCTCCGCAAATAAGACTTATACAGAATAACAATCAAGTATTGGTGGAGAAAATTCAGAGCTCTATACTTAATACAGTACCCCTATGGAAAAACCAGATTGTCATAGCATTAAGCTTATATAGACAGAAAAAGGCTTTGGAGGTTCAAAGAGAAGTTACAAATACAACAAATGAACTTCTAAAAAGAAATTCTGAGATGCTGAAGGAAAGCACCATTGGAATAGCTAAGGAAAACGAACGGGGGGTAGTGGATATAGAGACCTTAAAGAAGGTAAATGTAGATTTGATATCTACCATAGAGGAAACCCTTAAGATACAGCAAGAGGGTAAGGAAAAGCGCAAGCAGGCAGAAATTGAACTGGCGAATATCGAAAAGGAATTGAAGAATAAGTTGGTAGGAACAAGCACAAAATAAGTATAAAAAGGGCAAACACCTAAAACAAGGTGTTTGTCCTTTTTATTTATAGAAACACTATTTACAAAATTGGAATAAAAAGGTATACTGGATATTAATACCAGATGCTAAAATATAGTATATAGGAGGGATTTTTATGGTAAATCTACAGGAATTATTTAAGGTTCACGAAATGATGGAGAATCATATTAAAAGTTCATCTGATATTGAAGAAGATGCATTGGGTAAAGAGAATATATTTGATCTTAGATTTTTAGCACTTCAAGTAAAGATAGGGGAGCTAGCCAACCTGACTAAGTGCTACAAATATTCAAGAATGAAAGAGAATTTAGAAAAAGATAAGCTAATGAGGAAGTATATTGAAGCTATGAAGTTTTTACTTTCTATAGGAAACATAAATAACTATAATATTATCGGCTTTGACAACATAGTAGTTGTAAAGGATAATTCAAGCATAATAAAGGTGTTTTCTAACATATTTGAATATATTAGTGAGGTTAGAGAGTTATCCAAGAACAACAACTACTTTGATGCTTTAAATGCTTATATAAAGTTGTTTGAAGAATTTATAAAGCTATCTAGTCATTTGGAGTTTACTATAGAAGCGGTATGCGAGAGCTATAAAAATATGGTATGTCAGATAACGCAAGCTTGTTAAGTTTAAGGAGCTTTCATAGACCAGAAATCTGGTGGCTGAAAGCTCTTTTTTGAGGATAATATTTAAGTATATAACTTAGTGAATTTTGCATATTATGAAGGAAATAATATGCAGGGTGTGGAATATAAAGAATTATTGCCTAAGAGGGTATAAATTTTCTTTGGATGGGGGTACGGAAATGAATCAAAGATGGAGGCTAGATGCACTTTATACATCTTTTGATGCTCCTGAATATAAAAGGGACATGGAGAGATTGGATAAAGAAATTGAAAAAATACAAAAGTGGACAGTGGAAAATTTTGCTGATACTCAAAATGCGTCGGGAAAGCTAGAGCAATACATAATGATGATGAATGAGTTTTATCATTTGTACACAAGGCTTGCAAGCTTTACGCATCTTACTTTGAGCACAGAAGCGAAAAATGAAGTTGCTCTAAAGTATGAGGACATATTTGACGAAAAGGCTACAGCCTTAACAAAGCCGGAAGTAACATTTACAAAGTGGCTGGGTAAGCTGGAGACTATAGATGCGATAATTGGCTCAAGTGATTATTTAAAAAAACATGAGTTCTTCATTAAAGAAAAAGCAGATGAAAACAAATATTTGCTTAGTGATGAAGAGGAAATATTAATATCAAAAATGAAAAACACAGGTTCAAATGCATGGGCAAAGCTTCAAGAAATGCTTTCTTCCACTCTTATGGTTGACATCACAGTTGATGGAGAGCAAAAAATGCTTCCACTACAAGTAGTAAGAAATATGGCTTACAGCGAAGATTCAAAGTTAAGAAAAACAGCTTTTGATGCGGAGCTCGCAAGCTACAAGCAAATAGAAGTTTCCTCAGCTGCCAGTTTAAATGGAATAAAGGGAGAGGTAATAACTCTTGCAAAAATGAGAGGCTATGCGTCACCTTTAGAGATGACAGTGTTAAACGCTAGGATGGATATGCAAACGCTTGATGCAATGCTTGAAGCGATAAGAGAAAGCCTCCCTTCCTTCCATAAATATTATCGTAAAAAGGGAGAGCTGCTTGGCTACAAAAATGGACTTCCTTTCTATGAAATGTTTGCTCCTATGGGTAATGCAGATATGAAGTTCACTTACAAGGAAGCAAGAGATTATATAGTTAAGAATTTCAGAACCTTTAGTGATAAGCTTGCTGATTTTGCAGCTAATGCCTTTGATGAAAGATGGATAGATGCAGAATCAAGAGAGGGTAAGAGGGGCGGTGCCTTCTGTTCAAACCTTCATGTTATAAAGGAAAGTAGAATATTATCAAACTTTGACGGAAGCTTTAGCAGCATGACTACACTGGCTCATGAATTAGGGCATGGATACCATGGTTCTAACCTTATGGAAGAGACTTATGTTAATGCAGAATATCCTATGCCAATAGCAGAAACAGCTTCAATATTCTGTGAAACAATTGTAAAGGAAGCTGCTCTTAAAAATGTCAATGAAGAAGAGGCATTTACTATATTAGAAAACGATATAAGCGATGCTGGTCAGGTAATAGTTGATATTTACAGCCGTTTCTTGTTTGAAAGTGAATTGTTCAAAAAAAGAGAAGAGAGTGCTGTGTCAGTAAATGAGCTTAAGGAAATAATGCTTAAGGCTCAGAAGAAAGCATATGGTGATGGACTTGATCATAATCAGCTTCACCCATACATGTGGGCATGTAAGCCGCATTATTATTATGCAACCCATAACTTCTACAACTTCCCCTATGCCTTTGGATTATTGTTCGCAAAGGGATTGTATTCAGAGTATCTCAAGAGAGGCGACGAATTTGTAATAGCTTATGATAAGTTGTTATCGGTAACTGGTAAGATGAATATTGCAGATGTAACAATGGAAATGGGTATAGATGTAAGAACAGTGGACTTCTGGAGAGGCTCCTTGAAGCTAATCGAAAGAGATATAGAAAAGTTTGTAAACTTAAAATAAACAGAATAGAATAGAAGAAATCCGGTGTACGCACCGGATTTCTTCTATTCTAACAATCTAAAAAAAGAATATAATGCTATACTAGAAGTATATAGAAAAATGGGGTGTGAAATTATGCTGATAGATCTTCATTGTGATACTATACTGGAGTGCCATATAAGCAGTGGGAAGCAGCGTCTTCGCAAAAACGAGCTCTGTGTAGATATAGAAAAGCTTAGAAAGGCGGATGTCCTGGCACAGGTTTTTGCTCTTTATGTAGATATGAAGAAGGAAGAAAATCCTATGCAGAATTGCTTAGATATGCTGGATTTGTTTTATAATGAACTAGATAAAAATAAGGATATTATTAGCTTCGCTGCAAGCTATGATGACATACAAAAAAATAAGGCGGAGGGAAAGCTGTCTGCTATGCTTTCTATAGAGGAAGGAGCTGCACTAAACGGAAGTATAGCAAACCTCAGGAATTACTACAGGCTTGGAGTAAGGCTTATCACCTTGCTTTGGAACTATCCAAATCAGCTTGGCTATCCTAACTTCAAATTCGAGCATAAGGATAAAGGCCTGACAGAGTTTGGCATAGAGGTAGTAGGGGAAATGAATAGGCTGGGTATGATTATAGATGTATCTCATATGTCTGATGGAGGCTTCTATGATGTTGCAAGGCTTTCTACAAAGCCATTTATTGCTTCTCATTCAAATGCCAGGGCATGTACTAACCACGCTCGGAACCTCACTGACCATATGATTAAGCTTTTGGCAGAAAAGGGCGGTATTATGGGACTTAACTTTGAGAGCTTTTTCCTATGCCCCGAAGAGCCTAGAACAATAAGCACCATAGAGGATATGATAAGACATCTACAGCATATAAGGAAGGTCGGCGGCATAGAGGTTATGGCAATCGGTACTGATTTTGACGGTACTATACACACATCAGAAATATCAAATATAGGGGAAATGAGTAAGCTTGCAGATGCACTGTTAAAGAGTGGATTTACAGAGGATGAAATAGATAAAATTTACTATAAAAATGCACTAAGAGTTTTAAGGGATGTGTTATAAATCTCTTCAGAAGCTTTTATGCTTATTCCTATTTTGTGAT
Source organism: Lutisporaceae bacterium (assembly GCA_049684915.1). Taxonomy (GTDB): domain Bacteria; phylum Bacillota; class Clostridia; order Lutisporales; family Lutisporaceae; genus GWB2-37-7. The sequence goes on from JBAVGO010000120.1 coordinate 10,457, forward strand.
ACAGATAATATAATATGTAAAGAAAAAGGACATGGGTACATACTATTCATGTCTTTTTTGTATTTCAGAGAACCGCTATAAGCTTACAACAGCAACGAACAGCATTAGTGCACACAAAAATTTGCCATAAATTTATATTTGAAAAATTAATCATCATTTTAGGTTTCGGACGTAATATGTAATATATCTGTTTTTCCCACAAGCAAAACTGTTACCGGAGGTGTTCTATGAATTTTAAACAATTAATTGAAAATGATAGGGAGCAACAAAAAAAACATAGATTTGAGGGAACATTTTTTGATTATCTAGAAATCTTGAAGGAAAATCCTGATATCGCGAAGCTAGCTCATAAAAGGATATATGATATTATTTCGGAGTGGGGCTTGGAAGTGCAAAGACCTGAAGAAAATCCAAGAATAAGAAGAATATATGGCAATGATATAATCAAGAAATATCATTTTTTTAAGGAGGACTTCTTTGGTATAGACAAGATATTGATGAAAATAGTAGATTACTTTCATGCTGCAGCTATGAAAGGAGAAGCTTCCAGACAGGTATTGTATTTGGCTGGGCCTGTGGGAGCGGGCAAATCTTCTCTAGTTGAAGCCATAAAGAAGGCATTGGAGGAAGCTGAGCCGATTTACTCCCTAAAGGATTGCCCTATGAGAGAGGAACCCTTGCATTTGATACCAAAACATTTGAGAGGTCAGCTTGAAGAGATGTTAGGGGTGCAGATAGAAGGAGATTTATGCCCTATATGTAAATATAGATTGCAGCATGAGTATAATGGTGAGTATGAAAAATTTCCAGTTGTTACAACAAATTTTTCTATCAGATCACGTAAAGGCATTGGGATAGTTCCGCCTGTAGACCCAAACAATCAAGATACCTCTGTACTGACGGGGGCTGTAGATATATCAAAGATGGATATTTACTCAGAGGATGATCCTAGAATCTTCTCTCTTAATGGAGCCTTTAACGTAGGAAATAGAGGACTTGTAGAGTTTATCGAGATATTTAAAAATGATGTAGAATATCTGCATACTATAATAACAGCAACTCAGGAGAAATCGATACCGTCTCCAGGCAAGGGAGCAATGATATATTTTGACGGAATTATCATTGCACACTCAAATGAGGCAGAATGGAATAAGTTTAAGTCCGATCATACCAATGAAGCAATTCTGGATAGAATCGTGAAGGTTGAGGTTCCTTACTGTATGGAGTTAAGTGAGGAAATAAAGATATACGAAAAGATATTAAAGAAGAGTAAGTTTAAAGCCCATATAGCTCCACACGCAATTGAAATGGCTGCAATATTTGCAGTGCTTACTAGACTTAGTCCATCAAATAAGGTAGATCCTATGACAAAGCTTAGAATCTATAATGGTGAGGAAGTAGTTGAGAAGGGTAGCACCAGAAGAATTGATATCATGGAGCTTAGAGAAGAAGCGGGAATGAGAGAGGGTATGACAGGCATTTCTACAAGGTTTATCACAAAGGCTATTGATAGTGCATTATCCAGCTCAGAGCATGATTGCATAAATCCTCTAAGTATAATGGAAAGCATAGTAAAAGCAGTGAGAGAGCTGGATAATGCAGAGGAAGATAAGAAGAGGTATCTTGCGTTTGTACAGGATACTCTGAGAAAGGAATATAATAAGATACTTGAAAAGGAAATAACGATAGCCTTTATCCATAGCTATAGAGAACAGGCAGAAAGCTTATTTGACAATTATCTTGATAATGCAGAAGCGTATGTAAACAAAACTAAGCTAAAGGATAAATCCACAGGAGAAGAACTACAACCCGATGAGAAATTCATGCGCTCCATAGAGGAGAATATTGGGGTTTCTGAGAGCTCGGCAAAGGGCTTTAGAACAGATGTTACCTCATACATGTTCTATGTGGTTAGAAATGGAGGAAAGCTTGACTATACCTCTTATGAGCCTTTGAAGGAAGCTATTGAGAAAAAGCTCACAGCTTCTGTCAGAGAACTTTCTAGGATTATTACTAAGAGCAAGGTAAGAGATAAGGAGCAGGATAAAAAATATAATGCCATGGTAGAGGAAATGAAGTCAAACGGATATTGTGATTGCTGTTGCGATGTAATACTCAAATATGCAGCAAATAACCTTTGGAAGGACTGATGCTATGGCTATTTTTAAGGATTATATGCCTGCTGACCATGATAGGTCGGCAGAGGATAGGAGAAGACATCGACAGCTAGTAGAAAAGTCAATCAAGGAAAACCTGAGTGATATTTTATCAGAGGAAAGTATTATTGGAGAGACAAAAAATAAGAAGATTAAGATACCTATAAAAGGGATAAAGGAATATCAGTTTATCTATGGTAAAAACACCTATGGAGCTGCAGCTGGCAGTGGAAAAGAAAAAAGGGGAGATAAAATAGGAAGCAGTAAAGATGCAGTGCAGGGTAAGGGTGGAAATGGTGCTGGAAATGAGGAAGGCGAAGAGATATATGAAACTGAAATAACAATTGAGGATGTATTGAGTTATATAAGCGAAGAGCTGGAGTTACCTAATATAGATAAGAAAAAACTTTCTGAGACAGTATCCCAGAGCTCAAGCAAAAAGTCTGGATATCAAAGATATGGAATAAGACCTAGGTTGGCTAAGCGTAGGACGGTGTTAGAAAAGCTTAAGAGACAGCAAGGCACAAAGCGTAATATTAAAGAAGTCGGGAATAACATAAAGCTAGAGCGTTTTCCTTTTAAGGAGGAAGATTTAAGGTACTATAGGATAAAGAAAGTACCAAGGAAGGATTTTAATGCAGCAATAATCTGCATTATGGATACCTCTGGCTCTATGGACTCTACTAAGAAATATCTTGCCAGGTCATTTTTCTATGTACTCTCAAGGTTTATAAGGCTTAAGTATAACAATGTAGATATAGCCTTTATATCTCATACCACAACAGCGAAGGAGGTTAGTGAGAAGGAATTCTTCCATAAGGTTGAGGCAGGTGGAACCTATATTTCTAGCGGCTTGATGCAGGCAATGGAATTAATAGAACAAAGATATGCTCCCTCCATTTGGAATGTGTATGCCTTCTATGTCAGTGACGGAGACAATTGGCTTGAGGACAATGAGAGGGCGATAAACTCAGCTAACAATCTATGCAAGCTGTGTAATCTTTTTGGTTATGCCGAGATAATGCCTGCATATTACTCTGCAAGCATAAAGGAAAAGCTGGTCAGGAATGTAAAAAGTGATAAGTTTATCGCAGTATCTATCAAGCAGAAGGAAGATTTTTGGCCAGCACTTAAAGCTATGCTAATGAAGGAGTTTAAGGGGGAGTGAGTATTGCAATACACATTGACAGAGCTACAGCAGTGGAATGAGGTTATTGAGACGCTTGTAGCAAAAGAAGGTCTTAATGTCTATGAACAAATGTTTGAAATAATTGACTACAAGGATATGCTGGATTATGAGGCATATACAGGTATGCCCTCCAGATACCCTCACTGGAGCTATGGAAAGGCTTATGAGAAGAATAGAACCCTGTATCAATACAACCTAACAGGTCTTCCCTATGAAATGGTAATAAACTCAGATCCTTGTCTTGCTTATTTAATGAAAGAAAATTCACTTCTCCTGCAAATACTAACTATAGCTCATGTCTACGGACACAACGATTTTTTTAAGAATAACAGACTTTTCAAGCAAGGAACGGATGCTAAGGCAACGATAGAAGTGTTCAAACGCAATGCCGACATGGTAAGAAGTTATGTAAACGACCCCAGTATTGGTTATAAAAATATAGAAACCTTACTAGATGCAGTTCATTCAGTAAGGTTTCAGGTTGCAAGAGTTATAGGAGATAAAAGGATTAGTGATGAAGAGTTGAAACAGCAGCTAATGAGTGAGTACAAGGATAGCTTCGTTCACAACAACCCACTAAAACCTTATATAAAACAAGAGCCTCCTGACCTAAGCAGGATTCCTCTAAACCATGAGGATGATTTATTGTATTTCATTACAAAACATGGGGATATGGAAGACTGGGAAAGGAACATAGTTGATATTGTAAGAAGGGAAGCCTTATATTTTATTCCGCAGATAGAGACTAAGATAATGAATGAAGGCTGGGCAAGCTATTGGCACTATAATATTTTAAAAGAGCTTGAGCTTTCTCAGGAGCTGTATCTGGAGTTTATAAAAAGGCATAATGATGTGATTGCACCTATACCAATGATAATAAACCCATATTATCTTGGTTTTAAGATATTTCAAGATATAGAAGCTAGGTATGGAAGGAAAGTGCTTTTTGAAGTGCGTGCCTTGGAGCGGGATGAATCCTTCATTAGGAGATATTTGACACAAGAGCTTTGTGAGGAAATGCATTTGTATGACTTTATCAATAAAGGCGATGACTATATAGTAGAGGATGTGGCAGATGAAAAGGGCTGGGCAAACATAAGAAACGTCCTTTGCAACACTTGCGGCATGAATAATATCCCCAATATCAGAGTAGTTGAAATGCAGAGACAGGATAAAACACTGATACTAGAGCATATATTTGATGGAAGAGAGCTACAGTCTGCCTATACCGAGGCTACCCTTAAGTATATATATGATATGTGGAAGCATCCTATAAAGCTTTTGACAATTGTGAATGGAAAGTCTACCCAAATAATATGTGACAATGATAAGAATATAAGAATAAGCTGAAGATCTGTTTTGTATTATCTATAACGTATTTTTTACAACATAAGAATCAAAAAAATATTTTGCACATTTTGAATTTAATGAGAAGGTTTAGTGCAAAACATATACAATAATAATATATAGATAAAAACGAGAGATTACGGAGTGATAAACATGTTAGAGCTAAAGCAGGTATTTGAGGAATTTGACAAACATTTAATGGAGGATGAAGTGCCTTCGGCATATTTCAATGAAATGCTAAGAGAAGATCTTTTTTTTAAGGCATGTCCCTTTAAAATGCTGGGAGACTTAGTTAAAACACCACAATCAATACAACATCACCCTGAGGGTAACGTATGGAATCACACCATGCTGGTAGTTGATAGAGCGGCGGAGCATAGAATAAAAAGCAGCAGCCCAAGGGTTTTTATGTGGGCGGCTTTGCTACATGATATAGGTAAGCCTTCCACTACAAAAGAGAGAAAGGAAAAAGTGACCTCCTATGATCATGATAAGGTAGGGGAGAAGCTTACACATATATTTCTAGACCAATTAACGGAGGATAAGGGCTTTATTAACTCTGTGGCTAAAATGGTAAGATGGCATATGCAGACATTATTTGTTGTTAAGGATATGCCATTTTCAGATGTAGATACAATGCTAGAACAGGTAGTGCTAGAGGAAATCGCTCTTTTGTCTTTGTGTGACAGACTGGGTCGTGGCAGAATGACATTGGAGAAAGAGGCCTATGAGAGAGAGAATATAGAAAGATTTATACAAAAAAGCCAAAGAGATAGATAAAAAGTATGCCGAGGGGCATACTTTTTATCTATTGCTTATTTATCTACGAAAAAAATATCTACTCTACGATTAATTTTTCTACCTTCGGCGGTACCGTTATCCTTAAAGGGCTTGTCCGACCCATTGGCGATAACCACTAATCTATCGGAATTAACACCTTTAGTTTTAAGATAATTTGCTATCGCTTGTGCTCTAAGTAATGAGAGGTTATAGTTAGCTGATTTATGTGCCTCATTTTTGTAATAGTCAAATAGTGTAGCACAATTGCCCTCTACTTGTATATTTATATCCTTATACTGTAGTGCTGATACTATGAAAGTATCCAAGTCGGTGTAGTACTTATTGTTTACAGAACTGGCATCAGGATCAAAATATACAGCTACCTTAAGTGTCGCTAACAACTCCACGTTAGGCTCAGGCTGTTGTGTAGGAGTCTGATACTCAGGCTGTGGGTTGCTATTGGGTTGATTCTGTTCAATATTTGAGCCAATCGTATCATCGCGTGAAGGTTTGTCCTTTATTAGAGCAACTCCTAAGACAACAAATAACACTATGAAGGAGCAAAGCAATACAACTACCAATTTCCCTCTTTTTGTTAGTTTGTATTTGGCCATAAAATCACTCCAATTATTGTTTTGGTTTGTTTTCAATAAATTCAATAATGTTGGAAATCTTTTGAATTTCAAACTCAATTTCAGATTTTTGGTCATCTCTTATTTTTTTCTTATCTTCAATTATTCTGTTATGATAAGCAATTCTTTCATTGAGCTTACGGATTTGCTTTTCATTTGAAGCTACTATTTCAGACACATTGGCTGAAAAGTCATCAAAGTACCTATTCAACACATCTAATCTTCTGGTTCCGTCCTTCAGTAATAGGATAATATCAAGATGTGAAGCGGATATAAGATTTATTATTGATTGTCTCTTTACATCTGCAGGCAAGTTTGCAGGCAGTGCTTTTATAAAACTTTCAATCAAATATATAGTGCTTGTTTCTTTAGTTTCCAATCCTGATTTTCTGTATATATCCTTAATTGGAAGCCTTTCTACTGCGTTTTTCTCAGCATGGTCTTGGGTATCGACATTATCATGTGTTTCACTCACAAATTTCACCTCTGAAGTAATTGCTAAATCGTTGTCCGCTATATCAAAGTCATCTGTCTGTATGTCGGATTTGGCAACAGGCTCTATTAAGCCTAAGCGCTCAAGTAATGGTTTTTTATTTTTTGCATCTGAGTTTTTATCATTTGCAAAAAAAGACTTGTCCGGAACAATATTAGTATCAGAATTAAGTTTTTTCGCCATTGGTTTTCCTCCCCCTAACAGTATATGGAATCGTAGAGTAGAATTTTTCTTATGTTTAAAATAATAATAATTATAAAGACAAAAAACGCAGATTAATGCATTATTATTAATATTATAACAGCAAAATTATAATCTTCCAACAATTTTATCGGGAAATATGCAAAATAAACAATTAATTTTAAATATTATGTAATAAAACATTTTTATTTATTAATTTTTAAGCTGCTATTTATGAAAAATTCCTTATCGCCTCTTTGCACCGTCGATAATTCTGCAGTGAAAATAGCATTTTCGGGGTGCTGCTCCATAATATCTAGTATCTCAACAAGCTTAATAATATATTCTCTTGGTGTCAACTCTGCAAGCTTTGCACCAAATTTCCTGCAGCATAGCAATGTCCAGCTTGTAATAGATTCATTTGTTATAGAGGGTTTCAAATCATAGGCTTTATTGTAAAGCTCCACAATTTTTTCAGTTAGCATATGTAGCTGTTCTTTGCTTAATTTGTGAAGTCGCATAATCGGTTGTCTGATGTCAGTCAGACCTTTATTATATTTATCTATAGCATTACCCAGCCTTTGTTCTAGGGCTTCATAGGTTTTTATGCCTTTTTCAGGATTTTCAAAAAAATCGTTTGTTGCAGCAAAAGTAAACATACAGTTAGTCATTTCACCAGTACCACAAGCATCTATAATATATCTCATATTCTCATATGATGCCTTCCGAATATCGGATCGCTCACTCATTATTAGTTCCAGCTCATCTATAAGTATAACCAAACCTTTATATCCAAGAAGACTTATTAATTTGACAAAAGCCTTCAGAAAGTCCATGGAATTTGTCTTGTCTATGCTTCCTACTGTCTCAAATTTGATTTTAATTGCAGCAGGTATATTTTTCTCGCCCGTCAGCCAGCTTGCAGCTGAATTGGAAAGCTCAATATCTCCTGATATACGGGCTTTTATATAGGATAAAAAAGCTCGTGCAAAGGATTTATTGTATACATTTAGCTCATTAATAACTTTAAGAAGCTCTTCTGTAGCTTTATCCCTAGCTTCTAGACTTTGAAGCTTTTGCAGCCATTTCTCAAACAATGCTTCAAAGCTGGTAACCTCAGTATCTGAATCCTTAGAATATAAATTATGCATGAGGGTATAGTAAAGTATTTCAAGATTGTTGAATCTAAAGCCATTGTCTACTTGAAGCTTGGCTACTAAAAAGTTCTCTGCTGTAGCCAGCTGCTTTATAGAATTTAGGAAAAAGGATTTCCCTGTACCATAATCACCAGTAATAAATTTTATTACACTGTTGCCCTCTGAAGCATAGTCCATACACCTATAAATTTCTTCGATTTCTATGTCTCTACCGATGCGGAGCAGCTCTAATCCTTCTCTTGGAACAACACCGTTTTTTAAGGCATTTATAATATGCTTTGCCTGTTTTGCAGATACTTCCAAAGCGTTGTCCTCCCACCCTATGACATTCTGTATATCAATTCGACGCATCAAGACAATCTCCTTTATTTTACATCAAATTGTGCTACAATTTAGAATATATTTAATAAATCATTTTATACCTTTGTAAAAGTAGGCGGCTGTCACATAGAAGTAATAAATATTGTATGATATAATACAAAGTGCAAAAGAACATATAATGATATACAGGAGAGGAAATAATGAAAAGACTAATAAGTATTGCCTTGATACTAAGTATTTTGGTAATGATATTAAGCGGTTGCAGTATAAACGGCAAAGGCACTTTTGGAGCAAAGGAGAAAGAGGTAATATCTCAGCTAAATAGTATGAAAGAGCAGGGCAACAAGCCAAAGGAAATGTTTGACTATCTAAACCAAAACATAAGTCTGCTAGATAAAAAAGGTGCGACAGAGGCTCTAGGGATACTGGTAGGTACGCTGGAAGAGTTTGAGACTATTTATAATGAAAGATTATTTACTGAGAACATCCCTGATTTGATGTTTAAGTACTTTGAGTTTAAGTTTGATTATAATAAGATTGACTCCATAAAGGAACAGGAGCTTAAGGATTTACTTACTGACATAGTATGGGGAGGTTTTAAAATCGTAGATACAGAAGGCACCTTCATGGTGGTTGTAGACTATGACAATTTGAGAACCTTCAATAACAATGTAGATGATGAAATAAATACTTATATTGATATTATGGCACTAAGGTATAATGACCCCATATCCATAGATGAAGGTTTAGCGATAGCACCGGAAGAGCTGGTTAATCGCATAATTCAGATGGAGAATTATTTAAAAAGCTATGACAATAATCAAAGAAAAGAAATAATGATTAGCATGTATGAAGGCTATATAATGGTTTATATGAGTGGTACTGATAATACGCCTGTGTTTGATTTTGATACAGGTACTATTAACCCTGATATGTTTAAGAGATTTGAGACAACAGCCTCCAAACAAAAGGATTCGGTATTTGGCAAGATTCTTAGTAAGTATGTTGAGCTATTAAAGCAAGAAGGATTTATAAATACTGAAAAGGTACAGGATTTTATATTGAATATTGATACTATAGTAATAGAAGAGCTTGCAAATTCAAACAACAAATAGGCTGTAAAGTAATTTTTTAATTATAGAGTCGATTGATAATAATTGGTATGAAGCTTAGAATAAAGTTAATAATAATGGGATTGAGGGTGTATATGATTAGCTTCATATACACCCTATTTATAACAAGCAGGAGCGTATATATTAGAGAGGGGTGGGAGGATGTCGATATGGCGTTAATTTAGAATATGAAAATACTTAGGAGGCGTTATTAATGAAGGAAAATAATAGAGATTACTTTGAATTGAAGATAAGAGAGGCTCTCGAGGAGTTTAAGCAAGGCTATAAAGCAAGAGATACAAAGGTTGTAGATCAGTTCATAGATAAGCTGTTTGACAAAAACGACAAGACCGCCGTGCTTGGAACAAGCTTTGGCGAATGGATGATGGGACTTGCAGGAGCAAAAGAAATAGTTGAGTCGGACTGGCAGTATTGGGGAGATGTGGATATAAATACTGAGGATGTAGATATAACAACCTTTGATGGTACTGCATTTGTAAATGTGAAGGGTACAGTAAGATATGAATTCGAGTATACGGATGAGAAGTTTGACGGATATTTAAAGTTTGTAAAGCACTTCTTTGACTCATCAGATCAGGACTATAAGATGAGTGCGAAGGTAAAGGCTGGTCAAATAGGCTTTGTGCTGACTCACTTCAACCAAATTAGAAAAGAAGGAAAGCGTGAGTATTTCTATCCTCTAAGAATAAATGCGGTAATGATGATGCAGGGAGATAGGGCTGTATTTAGGTTTATGAAGTTTTCTATGGATTCTTACAGTCAGTATCCAGAGCTTAGAATTGATAATCAGATGATGGATATGAATGAGTATTATGAGCAACAGCAAAGCTTTGTTGAGGTATGCAAAAAAGAAAACCGTCCTGAGGCAAAAGAAATATTAGACAGCTTTATGAAGTTTATAAAAGAAGGCTTCAATAGAGACACTAAGGAAGTAGATGAAATAAGTCAGTATTTTAGCAGTAGCAAGTGCAATTATGTCATAGATACCAAGGGAAATATAAATAGAGATAAAGCTGCATGGGAGACACTGCAAAATTTGAAGCATACTTGGCAAAAGCTCGCAGTTGATGAAAAGGCTGTATACTCAGATGTAAGCGGAACGACAGCATGGATAGTCTGTAATGGTCTTGCAAGTCGTACTATTAATGAGCAAGAAGGTGCAGAGGTTCTGATGGCAAATATTCAGAAGTTAGTAGACATGGATGTTGCCACAAAGGAAAAGCTGTTTTCAGTACAGAAGCAGGTAGCAGATTATTTCCTACAGTATGCCAAAGGAGAGTATTTTCTATGGCCAATAAGAATTGCAGCGATGTTTATCAAGGAGAACGGACAGTGGAAGCTGTATGGAATGAACTTTTCATATCCTTTCTACTATATCCTTGAAGGAAAATATGACGCAGCAATCGAGATAGAATAGATTACAATATTCTGAAAAGCCTATATAGTAACTTATCATATTATGATGTATTATATATATGGAATATATAATGATATAAGCTTACATGGAGGAATAGTATGAGTAATGTAGAAGAGCATAAGCCGATATATAAGAAGATAGCAATTGATGTTGCCAACAAAATTATAAAAGGGGATATAAGAGAAGGCGATAAGATAAGCGGAAGATCAGTTCTTGCTAGTATGTATAATGTATCGCCTGAGACAATTAGAAGAGCAGTAGCATTGCTCAATGAATCTGATGTAGTATCAGTAGTACAAGGAAGCGGCATTGAGGTGCTTTCTATATCTGCAGCAGAGAAGTTTATATATAAAAATAAGGACAATGAACACTTAATGGCAATTAAGGAAAATGTAAAAGAGCTTTTAAATCAGCACAGAAAATTAGATGAACAGATAGAGAAAAGCTTTGATGAAATTGTAGATTACATAGAGAGATTTCAAAACATATCACCCTTTACCCTTATAGAGATAGAAATAAATAAAAAGTGTAAGCATTTGGGTAAGCGGCTTTTTGAGACACGTTTTTGGCAGCATACGGGAGCGACAATAATTGCTTACAGGAGAAATAATGAAATATGCTTTTCACCTGGGCCGGATTATGCCTTTGAAGAAGGCGATGTTATAGTAGTTACAGGAATTAAAGATGTGTACGATAGAGTATATGATTATATTTACTAGCAAAAAGGTTCTTGCATAGTATTGCAAGAACCTTTTTGATATAAGAAAGGATTAAATGCATGGATGTAGCAGCTGCTTTAGTTATTATTTTTTGCTCGCTTTTATTTAGTGTGTATAAAGGAATAAACATAGTGTATCCACTTTTTATAGGGCTTATAATCTTAGCAACAGTATCGATGGGCAGGGGCTTTAAGCCAAAGCATATATTCCATATGATGGTAAGAGGTGGAAGTAAGTCTCTTCTTATAATAAGAATATTTGTACTTATAGGTGCGATAACGGCTGTATGGAGGGCTTCAGGGACAGTAGCATTCATAGTATATTATGGCATTGAATTAATGAATCCGGATTATTTTATATTATATGCCTTTGTATTAAGCTGTATAGTATCTTTTTTGCTTGGGACTTCCTTTGGTACTATTGGTACTGTGGGGGTTGTGCTAACGATAATGGCTAAAAGCGGGAATGTAAATATTAATCTGACGGCTGGAGCTATAATTGCAGGAGCATTTTTTGGTGATAGATGCTCGCCAATGTCTTCTAGTGCAAACCTGGTAGCAAGTATTACCAAGACGGATTTATATATCAATATAAAAAACATGTTTAAGTCATCAGCAGTTCCTTTGGCAGTCTCTATAATATTGTATTTCTTACTATCTAAGGCGAACCCCTTGGTTTTTCATGATAATAATATTTCTATCACTATTGCAGAGGTTTTTAATATTCATTGGACTACAATTTTACCGGCAGCTGCAATATTGGCTCTTGCTGTATTTAAAGTTGATGTAAAGTTGTCTATGCTTATTAGCATAGGTATAGCAATAGTATTGGCATTTGTGCTGCAAGGGTTTTCGATTATGCAGATATTGAATTACACAATATTTGGATTTAGTTTGGACAGCACAGGCTTCTTCAATGACATAGTAAAGGGTGGTGGAATACTCTCTATGATGAAGATTGCTTTTATAGTGCTTATATCCTCAGCTTATTCTGGTATATTTGAAGAAACCAATATGCTTAAGGTAATACAAAGTCTATTAGAAGAAATCGCAGTAAGATTTGGTATTTTTACTGCAACCATATTTACAAGCATCATAACTGCTGCTTTGGGCTGTACTCAGGCTATTTCAATACTTTTGACAAATCAGCTAATAGAAGGTATCTATGAAAAAGAAAAAAGGGATAAACAAGAGCTTGCGCTGGACATAGAGGATACATCTGTTGTTTTGTCTCCTTTGATACCGTGGAATATAGCAGGGGCAGTGCCTGCCGCGATGTTAACTGCAACGGTGGGATTCATACCCTATGCGTTCTATTTGTACTTAATTCCAGTATATAATTTAATAATCAAAGGTTATAGAAAAAGAAAAGCACATAAAAACAAGAGTCATGAAGGGGTTTAACGCCCTTGCATGACTCTTGTTTTTAAACTTAGTATGCATCATAATCTGAAGACCTTGTCTTGCTTGTCTGAGGCTTTACCTTTGACTTCCGTTGTGCCAGCCTATTAGCAATGCCTTGCTTTCTCTCCAGGAACAAAAGCTCCTTTTGAAGCTTTTTATAGCTTTCCAAGCGTTCTTCAGATATGGTGTTGTTCTCTATAGCCTCTCTTAATGCACATTTTGGTTCATTCTTGTGCTTACAGTCTTTAAAAAAGCAATTTGCAGCCAAGGCTTCAATATCCTCAAAGGTTTCTTGCAATCCGCTTTCTGCATCCCAAAGTTGTATTTCTCTCATTCCAGGAGTATCTATTATTAAACCACCCTCAGGCAGTATAAACATTTCTCGATGAGTGGAGGTATGCATACCTTTTTGACCATCATTTCTAAGCTCTTGTATCTTCTGTACAGTATCACCTAGGAAGTAATTTATAATACTTGATTTCCCCACCCCTGATGACCCCAGAAGTGCTACTGTATGGCCCTCCTTAAAGTATTTTTTAAGCTCCTGCAAGCCCGTATCTTGAAATGTGCTTACAGGATGTATCGGAACGCCTATAGCAACAGCTTCAGTTTCTGCCAGTTTTTCCTCTGCATTGTTGCAAAGATCAGACTTACTAAGTATTATTACTGGATTTGCTCCGCTTTCCCATGCAAGTAGTAGGTATCTCTCTATCCTTCGCACATTAAAGTCACTGTTTAGTGAGTTTACAATGAATACGGTATCAATATTAGACGCTACAATCTGTTCTCTTATATTTGTACCTGCAACCTTTCGCGAGAATTTACTCATGCGAGGCAATACATGGTGAATAGTAGCTCTGCTTTCCCCCGGTCTTACAGTTGCAGCTACCCAGTCACCAACAGCGGGGAAGTCCCCTTGCTGCTCTGCGACGAAATGAAACTTTCCAGAGATTTCAGCAAGCATTTCACCATCCTCGCACATGATTTTGTAAACGTTCTTGTACTCTGCAAATACTCTGCCTGGAGTATAACCTTTGTCCTTATATTCCTCAAAGGCACTTTCAAATGCCTTATTCCAACCAATTTTGTTTAAATCCATTAATTTATCTACCACCTTTTTATTAGCCGATTGATTTTTGTAGTTCCTTATTTGTTTTTGTGATAATCTTTCTGATACTATCCTCTGATAAGTGATATGTATCTATAAGCTCCTTGACACCTATTCCGCTTCTATACAGAGTGTAAATTTCTACATTTCTGCATTTAAGTTGTATCTTAGTTCCATTGTTCTCACCCCAGCCGGCTCTACACTCGCCAGGCTTTGGTATATATACTAGCTCGCCTTGGACATACTCTTGAAGCTCTAGTAAAAGCTTCCTTGGTAGAATCTCTTTTCCGTTCTTGTAACTCATAGTCATACCTCCCTTAATTACGTATCGATTGTTGTCATGGATATAAAAATCCCGCGGACGACTATCATCCACGGGATATTTGGCAATAAAAAACACACGAGAACCATCGTGTGTGTATTACTCTCACTATATCAGATGATGGTATAATTTTGGAGAAAAGCAAAACAAAAAGACATCCTTAAGTGGACGACTTACTACAGTAAGCAAAGCTTTCTCCCCAATATTCAGTTATAAAAGGATCACCTCATAAATTCTGTTGATAATCATCTTAAACACTCCTTTCTAACTTATTTAAAATCATCTGGTTAAATATAATTTGTCTAAAACCATAATATTACATTGGTCGGGATTGGTCAACTAGTTTTATGTTACTTTTTGATTACAAATTGTCGTGATATTGTAAACTGCTTCCAAAACCCGGTGCTACATTTTATGCAAATACAACTTATATTATTTCACAGATTAAAAAAATATACAGTATAAAGAATTATTATATTTATATTTTACATATAACGTTACTAACAAAGAATTAGAGGGATTTGGTG
>JBAVGO010000121.1:0-3961 GCA_049684915.1 Lutisporaceae bacterium
CTACCTTTAGTATGTCTGTTTCTATCTTATCAACATAGCTTAGTCCAAGCTTCATAAATGCTCTTGCTTCCTCATAGAATTCCTTGCTGGCATATATTTCTGCTAGTTGAAAGCATGCCACACGCCCTAGCTTATACAGATTATCCTGTAGTATGCTTTTGCATAGCACCATATCCTGTTCATAGTGCAGATTTTCTGTAAGGTGTATTTCTGCCATTCGTTTTAGGAGTATGGATTCCACGTTGTGTGGAATCCCCCAGCTTATGCACATATCAACAGATTTTTGTGCATAAGCCTTAGCTAACTCATAATATCCTAATCTATAGTTATATTCCGCTTTACCTCTATGGAAAAACTCTAAAAAGTTTGCTGAGTCCTTGTAATTATTGAAAAGTTTCTCTGCCGTACCTATAAACTCTAGAGTATTCTTGTATTCTTCCATAAGTGTCAAAACCAAAACCTTATTTATATGTACAATGTGATTCATCTTTGTATTCTGAGTAATCTTGACAACCTCTAACGCATTGTTGTAATACTCCATAGCTTCAGAATACTTATCCTCCATTACCAGCAGTTCAGATAGGTTGTTATAGCTGGTCTCTATATAACGCAGGTTATTAACCTTTTGACTAATGCTCAAAGTCTTTTCGAAGTATTCTCTAGCCTTATGTAAATCATTATTATTCTCTAAAATACAAGCTCCTAGTATATTTAAGGTTTGTGGTAAATATTTGAACTGTCCTATTCTTTCAAATATTGACTCTGCCTTTCGTATTTTTGAAAAAGCCTCATCATACTTTTTAACAGCCCATAGATGTCTTCCATAAGCCAATAAAAATCTTGCATAAATAGATTCATCTTTGTCAAAATCAATTTGTTTTAACACTTTTTCAAGTATATTTATATATAGGCTATATCTACGCCTATTTATCATTAAATCACTTAGGCTTAATATAAGCTCATACATTCCAGCTACATAATCTATGTCCTTTAGCAGCTTTTTGGTATTAATGGCATACTTTATACAACTTTTCACATTGTTCTGCTTATACATGATATTTATCTTGTTTAAATAAACATCTATAAGTAATTTTTTATCCTGTATTTTCTTCGATACCGCTTCTGCTATATCATAGAAATATATAGTCTTATTATACTCACCTATTTGATCATAAAGCATTCCAAGCTTTAGACACACGTCTATCTTATTAATAGATAAGTCGTTCTTTCTAAACAAATTGAAGCTCTGTTCCAAAAACTGTATAGCTTGATTCATAAGATTACTTTCCAGCATCTTATCTGCTGAAGTCATAAGAAGCTTGATGGCTGCATCTATATTGTTCGCCTTAGTCATATGATAGATAAGCTCATCTCTGTTTTCTCTGTTTTCTCTAGCAAACTTTTTCTCAAGTATTATAGATGCTCTTTTATGATATTCCAGTCTTTCATTTTCAGGTATCTTTTCATATATTGTCTTTTTTACATTCATTGAGCTGTAATCATATGAAATTCCCCAATCATCGACCTTTTTAGAAATCATGTTTATGACCTCTAGCCCCGCAAGTATCTTATATAAATTCTCAATCTTTTTCCCAGTCATTTCTTCTAGAATATCCGATGGTACTGCAGTGTTGAACAAAGATATGATTCTTAGGGCTTCTTTTTCTATACTATTTAGATTGTTTATTTTATTAAACACTATCTCATTTATATTCAGAGATATTTTCAATTTCTTGAAATCTACACCCTTAAGCTTCCAGTTTCCATCCTCCCCTACAGAGATTAGTTTTTTATCATATAATAAATAGATTAGCTCATAAATATGGTTAGGATTACCCTCTGTTTCCTTATATACATTTGCAGCAAAGTCTAACGGTGCTTGTTCTATTCCCAAAATTAATCTTATAAACTCTGCCGTCTCGTTTATATTATAATTCCCAAACTGTATTTTATCTGTGCTGTTTGAGCGCTTTAGCTTTTTTAAGGAGTCTTTTAAAAGCTCCGATTCTGATTCAAACTCTAAGCTGGCACTGAATACGAAAAGAACTTTACCTTTATCAGTATTATTAATTATATACTTGAAAACCTCAAAAGAATCCTCATCAATCCATTCTATATCAATTACAGCAACTGCAAAAGGATGTCTTATTGCAACCTCTAGTAAAAAATTTCCAAGCCTATATATAAGCCGCATTTTACTTTCTCTATTTAGCTCACCTTGTGAAATCACTCCATTTGCACTGTCAGCAAGCTCTGGCATTAGATAATTTAAATCAGAGGAATATTTGTCAAGAGTCTCACGTTCTGTATGTTTCATTAATTCTTTAACAACATAGGTAACAACACCAAAACTGCTTCTGGTGTTTTCGTTTAATTTTGAAAGTGTACAGTCAATACCTTCCTGCTGTAATCTATAAAAGGCACTTGTAAGAAAAGAGGTTTTACCTGTACCAATTCCACCTTGTATAAAGGTAACATTGATATTTCTATTGTCAAAAATATATGATTTGGCATTAGCAATAACACGCTTCATATAACTCTCTCTAGCGAAAAGCTTAACTAAGCGAGTTGGAATAAGCCTTATATATTGGGTCTCAACTAACGGATAGCTTTTTGAAAAGCTTTCATTTATATCTACAATAAGCTGATCTATTGAAGTATACCTATCCATAGGGCGAAGGGCTATACACTTACTTATTATTCTTTTCAGCTTATAAAGCTCAGAGTCCATTTGAGGGCTAAAATCAGCCAATGCATCTCTTAGATTTTGATGTCCGATATCTAAATTGTTAAACATATGAAATATTATAGCACCCAACAAATATATGTCAGATTGAAGCGAATATTTGTTTCCCTGAAATATCTCCGGTGCTTTAAAATAATTGTTGTCTTTATCAATCATTATGGTAGCATCTATACCAGCTAAGTAAGGAAGACTTGATACCTTAACCATAGTCTGTCCGAATTTTTCAATTATTGACAACTCATCAACATTTATGTTGCAAAGTAAATAGCCCCTAAGATGCAAATATTTTAGGGTAGAGCAAAGCTGAGCTGCCAAATCAAGCACCTTGTCAAAGCTCTTGTTTCTTACCTGCTCAAAAAGCAACTGTCCTTCAAAATTCTCAGATGTAATATAAAACTTATTACCCCCGAGGGGCTTATTATCAATATTACTAATCTTGTTAAAATAAAAGAATTCTGATAGGTATGGATATCTAAAAGATCTGTATTCGCTATTATTAATCTTCATGTACTCTATAAATTCAGAAGTATCCCTCTGAAGCTCAATTATTCTTATATTTTTTCTAAGATTTATATTGATAGTGTCTTCAACAACTGCGGTCGTTCCATATTTGTCTTCCTTCTCAATTTTTAAAACCTTGTATTGATAATTTATAAATTGCAATTAGGATCCCTCCCGATAAAACAAGTGCAGAGCACAAAAAACAATAGAAAAACATATACAAAAATATATTTATGTAATTTTGAAAAATCTGATTATTTTCATTGTAACATACATGTATATAAAATAGAATATAGCTAGTTCAATACATTTATGAAATTTATATACTGACCACAGAAACAGCTATACACAGTACAGCTGTTTCAATTAATATACTATTGATAATAATTCGCACAAGGTTTTTATGAAGTTATATTGTTCTGCATTAAACTCCTTAACCTTTATGGAAGCTGAAAGATAAAGCACTCCCCTTAATCTTCCCTTCTTTGTCATTGGAACTACCATTATGCTCTGCCATTCAGGCATTCCCGTCATACTGTCCACTCCTGAATAGCTGTTCCAATCTACTTTGTATTCTCCAACACTTCCCTCTATACATTTGCTCACTACTTCTTTGTTGTAGTATTCTTCCTCTACCTCGGTGGTTATGAATTTCTTTCTTACTATCTTTTTTCTTATTTCTCCCATTTCGCCTATATTAAATATTATTCCCAG
>JBAVGO010000122.1:0-5903 GCA_049684915.1 Lutisporaceae bacterium
CTAGAAAACATAGATTTATTTAAAGATCTTTCTTATCAAAATATTGAGAGTTTATTTGAAAAGAATTCTTATAATATTAAAAATTATAAAAAGAACTCTGTAATATACTTTCAAAATGAGAAATGCACTACTTTTGATATAGTTTTAAAAGGTACTGTTTCTGTACAAGGAATTGATGATAAAGGAAATTATGTTTCCATAAGCGATTTTAACATTGGTGATGTAATAGGCGGCAATCTTCTTTTTTCACATAAAAACTTTTACCCGATGATGGTCTTATCAAAAACTGATGTAACTATTCTTCATCTAAAGAAGGATTTAATTCTAAATCTTTGTCAAAGCAACACTACTTTCTTAATTAATTTTTTTCAATCACTCTCAGATAAAACTTTAATTTTAACAGATAAAATAAAAACACTGTCCTTTAAATCCATAAGACAGTGTATAATTGATTTTTTAATTTTTGAAAGCTATGCTCAAAATAGTAATGTAATCAAATTAACATTAACTAAAAAACAATTAGCAGAAAAGTTCGGAGTGCAAAGACCCTCTCTATCTCGTGAATTAAATAAAATGAGAAAAGATGGATTAATAGAATATGATGCATATTCTATTATAATTCATGATATAGCTTCATTAATAAAAGCTTAGCTATATATATCACTTTTCTTTCGCTACGGCCGCTTCTTCCTCTTTTTCAGCCTGCACTTTTGCTCCACCCTTTATCAGCATATAAGCCACAATAGCAGTTACTACAGCTATTGTCCCCAATATTGCAAACACTATAGGTAATGCAAGTCCAAGCATAATAGCACCAACCTGATAACAGCCGATGAAGCCAAATATTATAAAAGCAACTGCCGATATCAGCTTAACAGTTCTCTCTGGTATTTTTTTACCCATAACTACACCGACTATTATGCCCAAACCATCGGCAATAAGCATACCAGTAGTTGTTCCCATCAAAATAGCTACTGGGCTAACTGGGAATTTTGCTGCCAGAGCTATTGTAGCAAGCTGTGTCTTGTCTCCAAGCTCAGCAATAAAAAATGCAATCGCAACAGTTACTATAGGGCCATATTTGGATTTCTTATTGTCTTCTCCATCTAGCTTGTCACCTCTAATAGTCCATAGTCCAAAGAATATAAAGGACAGTGCTGCAATGCCCTGTATCCATAGAGTTGCCCCTTCCCATCTGGTTATATAATTGCCTGCCGCTACTGCTAAGCCGTGATTTAGCACAGTAGCAATAAATACTCCTGCCAACACCTTTGACGCCTTGAACTTACTGGCAAATGCCATAGCCAAAAGCTGGGTTTTATCCCCCATCTCTGCAAGGGTTACTGCACCTGTAGCAAATAAAAATACTAAAAATCCACTCATAAAACTTTTCCTCCTATTTGTAATTATTTTTAATAAATAAAAAAGACTTTTAACATAGTCCCATGAAAGAACTATGTTAAAAGTCTCGTTACCCAAAAGGTTACAAAGCCAGGTTCAAAACCAGTATGTTGACTTTGTTATTACAACTACTCCCTCTTAACAATATAAATATATATTATGAATAATGTATTGTCAATATCTATGTATGAAAATTAAACAAAAGGCACGGTTTCCCATGCCTTTAATTTGTTTATCTTGGTGCAAATGTTGCACAGTCAGTATCTTCTGTGTTTGAAGCATTTTTGGGTTGGATTTCTATTCTTGAAGCACTACAATGGTCACCCTGTACATAATAATGACAGGTATTAACTACACATTTTACACCTGATAAAGATTCTTGTGTTTTATCTACTCTACCTTGCATTTGAATACCTCCTAATATTTTTTCATCATTAGTTTTCTGCTAGTTTGAAAATTTTATTCACAAAAATCATTATTGTTTACAAGATATTCAAGCTCGTATGCATCTACTACCTCAGCAACATAGTGATCCAAGCCTTCTTTTACTACGAATCCAATAGAAGGTGAAGCTTCGTCCTCTGAATATGCATTATATATCTTTATATTGTCGTTTATAAAATCATCATCTGTTTTCTCAACTATTTGATATTGACCGTTCGGATTGTAATTCTCCAATATTGATATCACTCTATCAACAATCTCATCCACAGGGCATTCAATATGTTTGATTTCCTCAAAAATATTATTATTTAGATTCATAAAAAAACCTCCTTTAAACTATATTTTGCGTAACAAGAGGCTTTTTTATGTTTTATATCTCTGTACTTTATTTATTATGTAATAATCACGATGTATTTGTAATTATCTTTTATTGATTAATATTGAAAATCGACGTAGTATTACAGGTCTTGTTTTAACAGTTATACATTTCTCGGCAGTCTAATCACAAACTCTGTTCCTTCCCCTACCTTGCTGTCAACCCTAATAGTTCCTCCGTGTGCTTCTACTATTGCCTTGGTAATAGTCAGACCTATACCAGAGCCACCAGTCACTCTACTTCTAGAAGAATCAACACGATAAAAGCGTTCAAAAATTTGAGATAAGTGTTCCTCATCTATTCCTATTCCTGTATCCTTTATTGCTATTACTGTCTCATTCTTTTCATAAGCTACATTCACAGCTATTATATCCCCTTGCTCAGAATATTTAATTGCATTTGAGAGAAGATTTATTACTACCTGACTAATTTTATCCTTATCTGCATAAAGCATTATAGGTGAATCTGATATTTGTATCTCTAGCCCTTTATTTAACGCATCCTTTTCAAAGTTCATAGCTAGACTTTTTATAAGCTCAATAACATCAAAGCTGCTCTTATTCAAGACAAGATTTTCTCCTTCATATCTGGCAAGTCTCTCTAGGTCTCCTACAAGCTTGCTTATTCTTATTATTTCATCGTGACAGCTCTTTAGCCTTGCAGTATCAGCTTCCCAAATACCATCTATCATAGCCTCCAGATGACTTTGAAGCGTAGCAAGAGGAGTCCTTAGCTCATGAGCTACATCACCAGTAAGCTTTTTGCGTAGTTGCTCCTGAAGCTTCAATATTTCGGCAAGATTATTTATTGTGTCTGTCAAAGTGCTAATCTCCTTGATATTGGAGTGTTCTTGTATCTTGTTTTCATAGCTTCCCTTTGAAATATTATCAGCTGTAGCTATGACATTGTTTATTGGATTGCTAATACGTTTTGCTATCTGATTTCCTAAGACAATAGACAACAGTAAAGCAAAGATGCCGACTGCCACAAATACTATATTTAAGCTATTAATAAAGTTCAGATCCTGCTCTGTAAAATAAAAGGGACCATAATTGCTGATATATACACTACCAACCCTTTTGAAATTACTCATCACAGGATACTCCAAAGTAATATATTGTCCCTTCCAATTTGGGTATCGACTCATCATATTGCTGTGAATATCTGCCATCATGCTTTCACATACTCCATTATTGTACTTCAAAGCATCCCAAACCGTATTGCCTTGTTCATCCAGCACCTTCATTATCAAGCCATTATCTAAGGTGTTGATACCTATATTCCCCACTGATTCTTTATTAAAACCATTCTGCATCTCATATTGGTGGGTTATTAGTGCAACAATCTCTAAGTTTTTTCTTTCCTGATTACTTTTCACGTAGCTTCTAAACTGTCTTTCGAGATACAGATTAGAAAATATACTCATCAAAGCAATGCACAATAAAGCAATTGAAATATATGATATCGTAAGCTTGGTTCTTAGGCTCTGCTTCATGCTATTCACCGCCAAATCTGTAGCCTACACCATAAACCGTCAGTATATAATGAGGCTCTCTACTATTTGACTCAAGCTTCTGACGTAGGTTCTTTATATGTGTGTCAATTGTCCTGTCATAGCCTTCATAGTCTTCACCTAAAACAAAGGCAATCAGTTCATCCCTTGTAAAAATCTTCTTAGGGTACTTTACCAATCTTAGAAGTATCTCATACTCCACAGGGGTGAGATTTACAGGCTTTCCAGATTTTTTGATTACATGGTTTTCCTTATTTATAACCAGTTCTCCATTATTAAATATCAGTAAGTTTTCAATGTCAGCCGTTCCCACTGTACGCCTAAGTACAGCATTGATTCTGGCGATAAGCTGTTTAGGACTAAAGGGCTTTATCACATAATCATCCGCACCTATGTTCAGTCCGTTTAGAATATCCACTTCCTCCACCTTGGCTGTAAGCATGATAATTGGTGTATCAGCTATGTTTCTTATCCGTCTGCACACATCCTCACCGCATATATCTGGCAGCATAAGATCTAGTATCACTAAATCAGGACTTATATCATTATATAACTCTAAAGCCTGTTTACCATTATATGCAGTATAAACCTGAAAATTCTCTTTTTGTAGATATGACTTAATTACCTCTACTATTTTTTCTTCATCATCAACAACCAGTATTCTTATATTTGTGTTATCCATAGCTTCACTCACATCCAGTGGTTATAATATTTTCTATTTCTTTGTATTTTTAGGTCTGTCTAAGGTACAGCAATCAAGCTTTTCATTACCAAAGGATTTTTCACTTTCCTGTGCCAGTTTACTTATGAATTTGTTTATAGCCTTCTTAATTGATTTTATCATTATATTTACCTCCGATTTATTTAATTACAGCAACTACCTATTCCACCTGTTGTAGGTATAGCTGTTTCTTCTACTTCAGAACCCTTAACCTGAGTTATATCGTCAACTACCTTAATACTGCTTCTTATCATTCCCATCCAGCAAGAATATGGAATAGTTCCTGTTTGCTCAGGAAGGAACTCTATTATATTTTCTCCTGCTTTAAGCTCCTCTTCAACTTTATACTGAGGAATCACTATTGTATTGTTACAACCGTTTATATTTTCTTGCTTTGCATTTATTATAAATTTAACAGGTATTCCTTTTTGCACTACAATTGGTGCATATTTATTTGATTGAAGCTCTATAGAAACAGTTTGCACTCCGTCTTGAATTTTTGCTACATTTGTACTTTGCTGTGATGCAAATACTGTATTTATACCTGATAAGCTCAAGCCTTGTCCTATCATGCCTATTCCAAGTATTACAACCAGTATTGCACTAAACTTCATAAGCCTGCTTGTCATTTTACCGCTTAATATGGAGCTTATTGCACCCAGTCCAAACATCAAAGGCACTGTTCCTAAGCTAAAGAAAAACATTGAAGTTGCTCCCTTTACAAAGCTTCCTGTACCTAATGCATAAAGCTGCATTGACTGTAACGGACCGCATGGCATAAAACCATTTAAGAGTCCAATATAGAAGGGTCCATGTTTAGTATTCCCACTAAATAACTTTTGTCCTATAAATTTTGGCATTCTAATATTAAATTTCCTTAGCCATGGGAATAAGTTCAACATATTAATTCCCATAATTATCATGAATATGCCTGCCATTACAGCTACTAAACCCTTTGCCATACCAGAAAAACTCACAACAGAACCGATTGCTCCTACTAAACCGCCAATTGTTGTATAAGATATAACTCTTCCTGTATTGTAAAGTAAGCTTGGCTTTAGCTTACTCATTTTATTGTCGCTTGAATGTGTATAGCTCATGCATTGTGATAGATTTATGCCACCGCACATTGCTACACAATGTAGTGAGGTAAGTACACCTACAATAAATAATATTTTATAACCCATTGATTGATTGACTTCGGGTATGAAATTAAAGCCAATAGTATGCTTAATTATTATATAGAGTGCAAGAACTATGATTCCTATTCCTATAAGCTGATCCACTTTTAGTTTATTTCTATCTTCGCCATTGACTTTTTCTACTTTTTCACCTTGTTTTGAAGTAGGATATCCTAATTTTTCAATTGTATTTATTATTTGATCAATTTTGATTTTGTTTTCATCATAGGTTATATATGCCTTAGCTTCTGATAAGCTCACCTTTAC
>JBAVGO010000123.1:0-10965 GCA_049684915.1 Lutisporaceae bacterium
GGAATAATTGAGTCTATTGAGGAAATAGAGATACTAGGAAATAAAAATAAATACTATATAATGCGTATTCCTTTAAGCGATATGAGGGTTATGATTCCTTTGGATAACATAGAGGCTTTAGGTATAAGAAGTGTCATTGATAAAGAACAGGCAGAAAAGGTTTTTGAAATATTATCACAGGTTCCTACTGAAATGAACAAGGTTTGGACAAAGAGGTATAGAGAGAATGAAAACAAGATTAAAAGTGGCAATATTTTAGTAATAGCAGAAATAGTGAGAAATCTCATTATTCTAGATAGAATCAAGAAGCTTTCGGCAGGAGAAAAGAAAATACTGTCTAATGCTAAAGGTATACTTATA
This sequence comes from Lutisporaceae bacterium, assembly GCA_049684915.1. Classification (GTDB taxonomy): domain Bacteria; phylum Bacillota; class Clostridia; order Lutisporales; family Lutisporaceae; genus GWB2-37-7. The sequence goes on from JBAVGO010000123.1 coordinate 361, forward strand.
AGTGAGCTGATGCTTGCATTGGATATGAGTGGAGTGCAGATAGAAGAAATTTTGGAAAATATCGTAAAATAATTTGCAATAAGATTATTTTCTTATATGTTTAGCTTTATAAATTTGTTATAATAATATATATATATTTTGCACTTAACATTTTACATTGATTGATATGTTGCGAAAAACTCGTTGCAAATAATAAAAAAGCAGATGTTTGTAAATGATAGCTCTTTATCGCAACATTTAGCATAAATTTCATGCTAAATAAGTATATAAAATTAGTATGATACCTATGCCTTTGCTTAAAATGTAGAATTTGTGGATATACTTTATAAAGGAGGTGGATATTGTGATAAGAAGAATATTTAGATGGATTTTAACATTAATAGGTGTTGCAGCTGGAGGTGAGCTTAGTTACATACTTATAAAGTATTTTGGAATAACAAGTATGCTTGGCTATGACTTAAAAGGAATAAACCTTTTTGTATCCGTCATATTAGGCGGAGTAATTACAGGAATTATAGTATTTTTAATATCACCGTGGATTATTAATTTAATCGTTCGGATAACTTCAAAAGTAGAGAAGCTGCTACAAGGTACTCCTACAAATGAAGTTTTGGTAGGTATACTAGGGTTGCTTATAGGACTTGTAATTGCTTATTTAATAAGTAGTGGACCTATTAGCCTGATACCCATTCCATGGTTGGCAATAATTCTCTCTATTATGTTATATGGACTTATGGCTTATTTAGGAATAAGTCTGGCTACTAAGAAAAGGGATGATATCTTTAACTTAGGCAACTTATGGAGGAAAGGTATACAAAAGGATAAAGACAAAACAGTAAGACAAGAAATTAAGGTTAGACCTAAAATATTAGATACTAGTGTTATAATTGATGGAAGAATAGCAGATATATGTAAAACTGGGTTTGTTGAGGGGCCATTAATTATACCATCATTTGTACTAGAAGAGCTTAGACATATAGCTGATTCCTCTGATTCACTTAAACGGAACAGAGGCAGAAGAGGTCTTGATATTTTAAATAAAATTCAAAATGAATTGGATATATCCGTAGAGATTATTGAAAAGGACTTTGCAGAGCTGTCCGAAGTGGATACAAAACTTCTAAAGCTTGCTCAGGTAATGTCAGGCAGTGTTATAACTAATGACTATAACCTAAACAAGGTAGCAGAGTTCCAAAGAGTGTCTGTTTTAAACATTAATGAACTTGCTAATGCTGTAAAACCTGTAGTACTTCCAGGAGAGGAAATGGTTGTGCAGGTAATAAAAGATGGTAAAGAATCAGGCCAGGGACTTGCATATTTAGATGATGGAACTATGATAGTAGTTGACAGCGGAAAAAAGTATATTGGAGAGACTATAGGAGTAATTGTTACCAGTGTACTTCAAACTGCCGCAGGTAGGATGATATTTGTAAAGCCTAAATCTGCTATAGATAAGGTATCATAAAATTATAATTGAACAAGAAAGCCAATTTACTTAATAGGTAATTGGCTTTTTTTCTCATAAAGCACTGAAATATCAAAAGAGGTGAGAAAAATTAATACAGCGGTTATATTGGCTGCAGGTAAGGGAAGTCGAATGAAGGCAAACATAAGCAAGCAGTTCTTAATGCTTGAGGACAAGCCTATAATAGCGTACACTATTTTGGCCTTTGATAAATGCGAAGCAATTGATGAGATAATAGTTGTTGTGTCTCCGGAAGAATTAGAATTTTTTAAGACTAACATTTTAGGAAGCTATAGCTATAATAAAGTAAAAAAGCTTATACCAGGGGGGGCAGAAAGACAGCAGTCAGCCTATAACGGTATAAAGGCTGCAAGCTTAGAAAGCGACATAATACTTATACATGACGGTGCAAGACCCTTTGTGAAGAGTCAAACAATAATAGAATGTATAGAACAGGCAAAGCTTCATGATGCTGTCTCAGCAGGAATGCCCAGCAAGGATACAGTAAAGCTTGTTGATGAGAAGAGTATGGTTTTATCTACACCTGATAGAGGAAGTGTATGGTTGACGCAGACACCTCAGGTATTTAAGAAGAGTATAATTATTAAAGTTCATGAGTATGCACGAGAAAGAGGTATAATTGGCACAGATGATGCTATGCTTGCAGAGATAGCAGGGTATAAGGTTAAAATGGTAGCTGCTTCTTATGAGAACATAAAGATTACCACACCGGAAGATATTGTTATTGCTAAAGTATTGATTGAATATATTGAAGAAAAGTTTAGATAGGAGTACGCTATGATTAAGATTGGAAATGGGTATGATGTACACCATTTGGTGGAAAATAGAGGTTTAATAATAGGGGGAGTCAGTATTCCATATTATAAAGGGCTGTTGGGGCACTCTGATGCTGATGTACTGGTACATGCAATTATGGATGCATTACTTGGAGCATGTGGTGAAAGAGATATTGGAAAGCACTTCCCGGATACAGATGATTCTTATAAAGGTATATCAAGTCTTAAACTTTTGGGAAGGGTAAAAGAAATAATAAGAGAAAAAGGCTATAGAGTAGGAAACATAGATAGTATTATAGTAGCACAAGCCCCTAAAATGGCACCTTATATAGAACAGATGAAGAAGAATATAGGCGATGTATTGGACATAAGCGAAGAATGTATCAATATAAAAGCAACTACTACAGAAGGGCTTGGTTTTGAAGGGAAGGGAGAGGGCATTGCATCCTACGCAGTTGCTTGTCTGTATAAGCTACAGCAATAAGTAGATTATGAGGTGAAGTATGATAAAGAGACTTAATAAAAAAAGTGGAAACAGGTATACCATGATATCCATAATAATTATTATACTTATGCTATATGTTTTCAAGATTTCATTTGGAGGAAGTGGAGAAGCGAACTATCCTCAAGATGTTTATTATGGGGACTATAAATATCACTATAGCCAAACTATAAGTGAGTCTTCTTTTAAGTTTGTACGCAAATATGGCATGAGCTATGAAGGATATATACTTTTGCTAAAGCGTGGAGAAAACTGGGAGAACGCACCGAGTAAGGTATATATTTTTAAAGGCGGGAGAAAATATAGAGAGTATGAGTTGGTACCATAAGCAATATGGTTATAGGAAAAAACTATTGACATTTTAGGGCATAAAGTAATATTATAATGTATAATAACAAATTGGAAAAAATATATGCAATGATTAATAAATGCAATGATCGGGAAGAGTAGCTAATGCAAGCTCACAGAGAGAAGTCTTCAGCGGCTGGAAGAGACTTTGAGATAAGCAAAAGTGAAGTGCATCCGTTAGCACCGATGATGAAATCAGTATTCATCGGCGGTAGTTTATACCGTTATCAAAGTAAGCACAAACAAGAGTGGAACCGTGGTTTATGAAGCTGCCTCTTTATTTAGAGGCGGCTTTTATTATTATAGGAGGGTGATAATATGAAGCTATACAATACAATGACTAGAAAAAAGGAAGAGTTTAAGCCATTAAGTGCCGGTGAGGTAAAGATGTACTCCTGCGGACCAACAGTTTATAATTACTTTCACATCGGAAATGCAAGACCTTTTATTATGTTTGATATATTAAGAAGATATTTTGAATATAGGGGCAATAAGGTAACCTTTGTTCAAAACTTTACTGATTTGGATGACAAAATAATCAGAAGAGCGAAGGACGAGAAGGTCAGCGAAAAAGAAATATCTGAAAGATTTATAAAAGAATACTTTAAGGATGCGGAAGCTTTAAACATTAGAAAGGCAACATATCATCCAAAGGTAACGGAGCATATACCTGAGATAATTGATATAATAAAGAAACTGGAAAGTAATGGCTTAACTTATATGCTGGATGGTGACGTATATTATGATACAGCAAAGTTTGAAAAATATGGCAGACTGAGCAGACAAAATTTAGAGGAGCTCGAATCTGGAACGAGAGTTGAACTGGCTGAAGGAAAAAGAAGCATGAATGACTTTGTACTATGGAAAAGTCAAAAGCCGGGAGAACCTGCATGGGAAAGCCCATGGGGTATGGGTAGACCAGGCTGGCACATTGAGTGCTCTGCAATGTCTATGAAGTACTTAGGTGAGACAATTGATATTCACTCCGGCGGACTGGACTTGATTTTTCCACACCATGAAAATGAGATAGCGCAGAGCGAAGGAGCTACAGGCAAGGAGTTTGCAAGATATTGGCTGCATAATGGCTTCTTAAATATTAATAATGAGAAAATGTCAAAGTCTCTAAACAACTTCTTCACAGTGCGTGATATAGAAAAGCACTTTGATTTGGAAGTGCTAAGAATGTTCATGCTGTCAGCTCACTACAGAAGTCCTATTAACTTTAGTGATGATTTACTTGAACAAACTAAGAATGGCTTAGAGAGACTATATAATGCTAAGAACAATTTGACATATTTGATGGATATAACAGTAGAAAAAGAATCGTCTGAAGAAGACCAAGCATTGATTGATAGATTAAGTCAGTATAAAAATCAATTCATAGATGCTATGGACGATGACATAAACACAGCAGATGGGCTGTCGGTCATCTACGAGCTTGTAAGAGACATCAACAGTAGCCTGAAGGCCGAATCCTCTAAGGTGGCTGTTAAATCAGCCTATGACATGCTTATGGAGCTGTCAGCGGTACTTGGATTACTTGAAAAGAAGGAAGAATCCATAGACATTGAAATAGAAACTCTTATCGAAGAAAGACAACAGGCTAGGAAAGAAAAGAATTGGGCTCTGTCTGACAAAATAAGAGATGATTTAAAGGCACAAGGTATAGTACTTGAAGATACTCCACAGGGCGTGAAGTGGAAAAGAGCATAAGTAGGTAGGGGCAGACCTGTGTGTCTGCCCTTCTAAATTCTTCTTGTCCAAACATACGTTTCATATGATATAATTAATACATTCTATATATATAGAGGATGGTAGTGCCAATGGATATGCTTATTATAGTTATTTTAGTTATTAGCATAATAAATTTTGCAGTATTGGTAATTTTATTAACAGGGGGCTCTGCCAGCAAGCTTATTAAGCTTGAGAGTAAGCTGGAGTCTATTGACAGAGGACAGGAAAAGATAGAGCGTTCGGTGCTTGCCCAACTGATGGAAATATCAAGTATGCAGCAGAATCAACTTGATGCTTACTCTAAGCAAATTATGTTGTTCTTGCAATCTAATGAAAACAGACTGGACAAAATGCGTGAAACAATTGAAATAAGTATTTCAAGGCTGCAAGAGGATAATAGCAAGAAGCTAGATCAAATGCGTTCGACAGTAGATGAAAAGCTTCATGCTACCTTGGAGCAAAGACTAGGTGAGAGCTTTAAGCTGGTTAGTGAGAGACTTGAAATGGTACATAAGGGCTTAGGTGAAATGCAAAGTCTGGCATTGGGAGTCGGAGATTTAAAGAAGGTGCTAAGTAATGTTAAGACTAGAGGGATATGGGGAGAAATCCAACTGGGTAATATATTAGAGCAAGTGCTTTCACCGGAGCAATACGAAAAGAATGTTGCGGTTAAAAAGGGCAGTAACGAGAGAGTTGAATTTGCTGTAAAGCTTCCTGGTAGAGGGGAAGGTGAAGACGATTATATTTGGCTGCCTATTGATGCCAAATTTCCTCAAGAGGATTATCATAGACTGGTAGATGCCTTAGAACGAGCTAATCCCCAGGCTGCAGACGAGGCAGCAAAAGCTTTGGAGCTGCGTATAAAGGCTAGTGCTAAGGATATTAGGGATAAATATATTGACCCACCAAACTCCACAGACTTTGGGATAATGTTCCTTCCAATAGAAGGCTTGTATGCAGAAGTATTAAGAAGACCGGGCTTGTGTGAAACCCTACAGCTTGATTACAGAGTAATAGTTGCCGGACCTTCAACACTTACGGCTTTGTTAAACAGCTTACAGATGGGCTTTAGGACTTTAACTATAGAGAAACGTTCCAGTGAGGTTTGGGTGTTGCTTGGAGCAGTCAAGACTGAGTTTTCCAAGTTCGCTGATATACTAGAAAAAACACAGAAAAAACTGCAAGAAGCAAGCAATACAATAGAAACTGCAGCGAAAAAATCAAGAACTATACAACGAAAGCTTAAGAATGTACAGGAATTGTCAGTTAATGAGGCGGCCTGTTATATTGAAGAAGCAGCAGAAACTGAGGATGTAGAAGTTGAATAACAACAGAAAATGGCGGTAAATTATATGAGTGAATTTGATAATAATTTAAATGACTTAATGGATAAGGCTAGAGAGCTTACTATAGGGAATAGCGGTTTAAGTGTATCTGATATAAGGATGTATAATCCTTTGGTTCTTGCTTATATCGGTGATTCAGTTTATGATACCTTTGTCAGAAGTATGCTTGTGTCGGCTGGTAGTATACAAGTAGATAAGCTTCACAAAAGAGCTATAAAATACGTACAGGCAAAGGCACAGGCAGAAACATTAGATAAACTGCATGATATTCTTACAGAGGATGAACAGGATATTGTCAGAAGAGGCAGAAATACGAAATCAAACTCAGTACCTAAAAATGCTGATATAAATGATTACAGATATGCTACTGGCTTTGAAGCCTTAATAGGGTATCTCTATCTTATCGGTAACACAAAAAGGCTTATGCAATTATTTGAATTAATAAGACAAATGGATATATAGATAATTTTTTTTGAAAAGGGTGGATTGTTATGAAGGTAACACTTATTCAACATACTCCTGAACCTGAGAAGCTTATTGCAGCTTCGGCCAAGCTTTGCTATTCAAATGTTGGAGCAGAGGATATTATGGAAGGGATAGATGAGCAAAAGGCAGAGAAGTTCCTGAACATGCTGATGGACTTGGGTCATGAGAGCCCTATAGAGCATGCAGTTTTCACCTTTGCTGTAGAAGGAGTCAGCAGAGTGCTTACCCATCAGCTTGTAAGACATCGTATAGGCTGTTCATACTCTCAGCAGTCTCAACGCTACGTTAGATTGAAACAATTTGATTATATAATACCCCCTGAAATTATAAAAAATCAAGCGGCAAAAGAATTATTTATTAAAGCAATGGAAGATGACCAACAAGCCTATAATAATATTACAGATCTTTTATACAAAGATCACTTCAATAAATTAATTACAGAGGGAAAAACTGAGAAGCAAGCAGGAGCAGCAGCTGAAAAGGCATCTATAGAGGATGCAAGGTATGTATTTCCTAATGCATGTGAAACAAAGATTGTATTTACTATGTCGGCTAGAGCACTGATGAATTTCTTTCGGCATAGATGCTGTCAAAGAGCACAATGGGAAATAAGAGAAATGGCAGATGAAATGCTGGTACAAGTTAAAAATGTAGCACCTACGTTATTTAAACATGCTGGGCCTGCTTGTGTTTCTGGAGCATGTGCTGAAGGCTCCATGACCTGTGGCAAGATTGCTGATGTGAGAGAAAAATATAGCAAAACAAATATTAAATTATAAACATTTTAATATTTTACAGATAAATAATCATAATAATAGTGTATTAAAATTAGGTATGCCATATAAAATATTAATATTGCTTATCTGTTTTGATTTAATTGGTTTTTATTTTACAAAAGAAAATGTGTGAAGGATGATGAAAATGGCTAGAGTAAACATGGGAAGACCAACAGGTAAACCTGGAAGAAAATTCGAAGATAGAAAAGGTCCAAAGCAAGGAGGACCAAGACCTACTACGAAAGGTCCATACAAGAACACTGGAGAAGCAAAAGGTCCATACAAGAGCACTGGAGAAGCAAAGGGTCCATATAAGAGTAGTAGTGCAACAGCAAAAGGCCCGTATAAAGCAGAGAGCGATACAAGAGGCTTTAGAAAGGATGACAAAAGAGTACCAAGAAATAGAATGCCTGAAACAGAAGCTTATGATAATGAAAGAGAAGAGGATAATATCAACTTAATAGAAGGTAGAAATCCTGTATTGGAAGCATTAAAATCCGGCAGAGAAATCGATAAAATGTTTATACAAAAGGATGCAGGAGAAGGATCTATTAGACAAATTATTGCAATGGCAAAAGAAAAAAATATTTTAATCAAAGAGGTAGACAAAGCAAAGCTTGATGGCTTATCTACCACGAAGAATCATCAAGGAGTCATTGCTTCTGCTGCCATGTACAAGTACTATGAGGTTGAAGAAATATTAAATATTGCTAAAGAAAAGGGACAAGACCCTTTCATCATAATACTAGATGAAATTACAGATAACAATAATTTGGGATCAATACTAAGAACTGCTGATGCAGCGGGAGTACATGGGGTAATAATACCAAAAAGACGCTCGGTTGGACTTACACCAGTAGTTGCAAAGACATCTGCAGGAGCAGTGGAATATGTACCAGTTGCTAAGGTAACCAATATCAATCAAACTATGCAGCAACTAAAAAATGCAGGTCTTTGGATAGTTGGAGCAGAAATGTCTGGAGATACATACTATGAGAAGGATTTGACAGGACCTATTGCACTTGTTATAGGAAGTGAAGGTGACGGAATAGGAAGACTGATTAAAGAAAATTGCGATTTTCTTGTAAAGATTCCAATGTCGGGTAAAATATCTTCTCTAAATGCTGGGGTATCAGCAGGTATAATAGCCTTCGACATATTTAGACAAAGACAATTAAAGTCTCTTAAAGGCGGTATACATTAAACTCTGATAAATGTATCAAGGTGTACGGATGAGAACCACACACCTTGATATTGATTTTTTTAGATATTTATTATGTAAAGGATGAGTTGATTGAAGCAATACCTTTTAGTTGATGGCTACAATATTATAAACGCTTGGAATAATCTAATAGAAGAAAGTAAGCTGTCACTTGAATCAGCTAGATGGAAATTGATTGAAATAATGATGGAGTACCAGACTTACAAGGATATAAGTGTAATTATTGTGTTTGACGCTCATTATGTAAAAAATAGTATAGAAAAGCATGAGTTTTATAATGACTTGGAAATCGTTTTTACAAAAGAATTTGAGAGTGCAGATAATTACATAGAACGATATGTAGCTTCCCTTCCAAAGGATTATAATGTGAAGGTAGCAACTTCTGATATGACAGAACAGTTCCTTGTTCTGGGACTAGGTGCTGCGAGGGTTTCAGCAAGAGAACTAAAGGGTGAAGTAATAGAGATGAAAAGAAGTATGGATGAAGATTACATAAATAGAAATGAGTATAATAAAAATTTATTGGGACACAGTTTAGATTTTAATATACTTCAAAAGCTTGAAAAATTAAGACGTAACAACGATAAAGCTTGACTACAAAAACCTCTGTAAGTTATAATGATACTATGATTTTTTATTATTGAAAGTCTAAACCTTATTTTACAAAATTTACAAAAAGGTTAATGTCATAGCTTGGGGGAGATAAAGTGGATGTAAACTCAGACAAAAGAAGTATCAGTTTTGAAAATGTACTAGATGAAGAATTAGTTTTATATGCACATGAAGGTGATATTGTGGCATTAGAGCATTTAATCAACAAGTATAGAAATTTTGTTAGGGCAAAAGCTCGTTCTTACTTTTTGATTGGTGCAGACAGAGAAGACATTGTCCAGGAAGGCATGATAGGTCTTTACAAAGCTATCAGAGACTTCAGAAATGATAAATTGTCATCCTTTAGAGCCTTTGCAGAGTTGTGTATTACAAGACAAATAATAACTGCAATCAAAACAGCTACCAGACAAAAACATATTCCACTAAACTCATATGTTTCCCTTAATAAGCCCATATATGATGAAGAATCAGACAGAACTCTTCTGGATATTCTAACTGCAACTAAAATTACTGATCCTGAAGAACTAATGATAAGTCGCGAGGAATTAGCCTCCATAGAATCAAAGATTGGAGAGATTCTTAGTGGACTTGAATTAGAGGTGTTAATGTCTTATTTGCAAGGTAAATCATATCAAGAGATTGCCTGTGACTTGGACAGGCATGTTAAGTCAATTGACAATGCGTTACAAAGGGTAAAAAGGAAGCTTGAAAAGTATTTAGAATTTAAGGATGATGAACGATAATCCAGTATAAGTGGAACTTGTTTAAAATGAATAGAAGATTATAAATCTATTTTAAACATACTTGACCTTAAATGTATTATTCTGCACTTTAAGGCACTTCTGACAGAGGAAACCTATTGACAAAGTATAGCAGAAGCATTATAATACCATAATAGTAACGGGGAAATTCCCGAGCGGCCAAAGGGGGCAGACTGTAAATCTGTTGTCTCAGACTTCGGTGGTTCGAATCCACCTTTCCCCACCATTATTAAAGCTTGCCCATGTAGCTCAGTCGGTAGAGCGTCACCTTGGTAAGGTGGAGGTCGCCAGTTCAATCCTGGTCGTGGGCTCCATATATCAGTGATACACACGGGTGTGTTTCTTATGAATATAGGGTTATGTCCTTAGAGTATAAGGATACAGCCTGAAATATATGTTATGTGAAGTACATAACGAAAATAATAAAAAGATATTAAAGGAGGAACAAACAAAATGGCAAAGGCAAAATTTGAGAGAAATAAGCCTCACGTAAACATAGGAACAATAGGACACGTTGACCATGGTAAGACAACATTAACAGCAGCAATAACAACAG
>JBAVGO010000124.1:0-16006 GCA_049684915.1 Lutisporaceae bacterium
CCTTAAAATATACCGTAAGCTCACTGGGATTAGTACCCACTACGTGAGCATTTGTAACTATATAACCGTTTGGATTTACAACAAAACCTGAGCCTACACCCTCAGTTGGTCTTACGAAACCAAACATATCAGCTTCTGCTGTAATAGTGCTTATACCTACAACCGCAGGTGTAACCTTTTGGGCAACTGCTGTTGCTGTTGTGATATTATCTTGTGTTTTTATAACAATCTGCTGACCTAGCTGTGTATTGTTTCCATTGTTTTCAGGATAAGGTATCACCTTGCCATATAGATACGTAGGCACTATAGCCGCCATTATAAATCCGCCTATAAGTGCACCTATTAGTCCCATTGCCAAATAAGATAACCCAGTGTGCCTTTTGTATGTCTCCCTTTTGGGATTGCTTGTCTCCTGTATAGCTGGACTTATTATCAGCTGCTCCACTGGGCTTTCTTCTAAAACATCCTCAATAACATTCTCATTATCTTGTTGTTCCTCTTGATTTTCATTATTATTTATTCCATTTTCAAAATTGTCCATATCCAAAACCTCCCATCCATTTTTCGCACTAATCATTTGTTATTTATAAAATAATGCGTTTCATCTATATGTTTTGCACTAAACATTTTATATTGAATTCAAAATGTGCAAAACATATCTAACCATACATATTATTTATAATTATTTGGCAATCCATACAGCTATAATTATCGGAACAGCTAATTGTTAATTTAATTATAAACAACAAATATTATTAAATTATGTTGGATTTGTGTTGGATTTGTGAAAGTTACATTTTATTCAACTTCATAGTATTTGCTTATTCCTCTTCTTGGTGCTACGTCAAGCTCTATATCCTTGCCTACCGTTATCTTGTTCTCTTCTAAGATACTCTTTACAGTCTCATAAGCAAGCTCAGGAAAATTGTTTTCCCTACTAAGATGCCCTAGAAGCACCTTCCGAACACCTGTGTCCATAAGCTCAAGTACTGCATTACCTGCCGCTTCATTGGATAGATGGCCTACATCACTTAGTATACGTCTTTTTAAAAAGTATGGATACTGTGATACCTTAAGCATTTCAATATCATGATTTGCCTCCAGAAGCACCATGTCAGACGCTTTGATATTGTTTTTTACCTCTTCGCTAAAATAGCCCAAATCAGTTGCTATGCATACCTTCCTGTTGCCTTTTATGAAGCTAAAGCCTACTGGCTCAGCCGCATCGTGAGGAATACTAAAGGTCTTTATACCAATTTCATTAATTTCAAAATCCGTGCCTGTATCAAACAGCTTTATGTTTTCTGATTTTACCTTGCCAATACTGTCTCCAATACCTTCCCATGTTTTTGAGTTTGCGTATATTGGTATGTTAAGCTTACGGGATACTATTCCTATTCCCTTTGTATGATCCGAGTGCTCGTGAGTAACCAATATGCCCTGAATTGTACTGGTGCATACTCCTATATTCTTGAGCCCCTCAAATATTTCTTTACCGCTTATGCCGCAATCTATTAAAAGTCCAGCACTATCGCTGCCTATATATATACAATTGCCGCTGCTTCCGCTGGATAATGAACAAAGTCTTATACCCATATATGCCTCCAAAAATAAAGGCAATTTAATTCTAAATCGCCTTTTCTATCTCTAATCTAATTCTACTCTTTTTATACTTGCTCCCAAGCTTATTAGCTTGACCTCTAAAAACTCATAGCCTCTATCTATATGCTTTATATTGCCTATTATGGTTTCTCCTGTTGCCACTAAGCCTGCTATTACCATGGCAGCACCAGCTCTTAAGTCTGTGGAATAAACCGAAGTGCCCGAAAGCTCACTACTGCCTTCTACCACCGCAACTCTATCTTCTACCTTTATTTTTGCACCCATACGCTTTAGTTCCTCTACATATTTAAATCTGCCTTCCCATATACTTTCGGTTACTATGCTTGTCCCATCTGCTGTCGAAAGCAATACAGTCATAGGCTGTTGTAAATCTGTAGGAAATCCTGGATATGGCAGTGTTTTTATATTAACCGCCTTTGGCTTTTTATCACATTTTACCCTTATTGAGTCCTCGTATTCAAATACTTCAATACCCATTTCCTTCATTTTTGCAGATATTGCTTCTATATGAGTAGGTATAACATTTTTTAGTGTCACATCTCCTCTTGTTGCCGCTGCGGCAATCATGTATGTACCCGCTTCGATAAAATCAGGGATAATCGTATGTTCACAACCCTTAAGCTCCTTGACCCCTTCAATCTTTATAATGTCAGTTCCCGCACCCTTGATATTTGCACCCATTGCATTTAAGAAATTTGCTACATCAACTACGTGAGGCTCCTTGGCTGAGTTTTCTATTGTCGTCTTACCCTTAGCCCTACAGGCTGCCAACATTATATTTATAGTGGCTCCCACGCTTGCAAAGTCAAGGTAAATTGGTGCTCCTATTAATTCCTTTGCTTCTGCTTTTATAATTCCATGCTCTATTGTTACTTTTGCCCCCAAGGCTTCAAAGCCTTTTATATGCTGGTCTATTGGTCTTACACCGATATCACAGCCTCCCGGAAAGGGTGCCTCAGCTTTTCCAAATCTTCCAAGCAGAGCTCCTATAAAATAATAAGAGGCTCTCATTTCTTTTGCTTCTTCAAAATCAGCACTATAGCTGTTAATCGTAGTGCAGTCAACATACATGGTGTCGCTGCCATCCATATCAACCTTCACACCGAGCTCGGTCAACAGATTCTTAAGATAATATACATCCTTTATGTTTGGCAGGTTTCTGATTATACATTTGCCTCCGCATAATACTGCCGCGGGTATAACTGCCACCGCTGAGTTCTTGTTACCACTTATATTTAAAACGCCTGTTAGCTTTTTTCCACCATCAATAATAATTTTTTCCTTCAATCAGTACGACCCCTTACATATATATTTTATAATGCATAGGAAAGTATAAATCTACCATAATCAAACTTGACCTTGATGCATTTCTTAAAAGGCTACAAAATATTTTAATTCTTGAATAGAAGCCTTTTTTACAAATTCTTTGATTATTCGATAATAATCAACATTCAACTAATAATATTATAGCATTGTTTTAAATAATTGGTAGTAGAAAGAATAAAAAAAGGCTTCCTCCAATATTTGTAAGTCAGAGGTGCCTTTCTCATTATTATTGAACCTTTTCTATTTTTTCGTTGTATGCATTTATATAAGTCTGATTTTTATCCGATACTATTACCCACATCGGGGACACAGTTCCTTCAACAAGCATATTTCCTTGAGCATCTTTCTGTCCATCTATATTAAAGTAATAGCCCTGCCTTATTTGCTTTACAGTGACAGCTTCTGAACCTTCTTTTTTATCTTCATATGCCTTTAACAAAGCTACTACTGGTGTAGTTATATTGTAGCTCTTATCAGGCTTTATCCATTCAAACCAATTTATATTTGCCTCCGATACGCCTTCCTCTGTTACTATTATTTCAATCTGGCTGCTATCTACCGGTATGTTCTTATATTGCTGTCCCAGTATTATCCGTACATATCCATTTTCTACTTCTTGAAGCTTAATATACTTGTTGCTGATATCTAGTTTCAAGCTCTTAATAAACATGTCTGCATTAATTAAGCATTTTTCCTTATTTACTTCACCCTGCTTTATTTTTATAGCTTCGTCTTTATAATGAAAATGAATATTGTTCTTCACCTCAACTGATATATCCCCATTAATTACAGAATAGCCATCATCAAGTATGGTAAACTTTATATCCTTATCTTTAAAAAACATTTGTTTTACTCTCTCTATTTCAAATTGGTTATATCTTACTTTAAGTGAAGGAATAATAGTCGCTCTGTCCGGTATATCCACCTCAAGCTTAATATTTTTACTTTCAATGTAGTTTTGTACACTTTCCAATTCCTGTTTACTTATATACTTATTCTGGTTTTTGTTAGCCGCAATTAACTGATAGGCGAGAAAGCTGTTTATCATAAGCAGCATTATTATCAGTATGGTTTTTGCCCTTTTCCAGTCCATCTATATCCCCCCCTAAAAGCTATTGTCCACCATAAAGTATTGCACCTTCTTCTGCACCAATAATATATGTCCTCTGGTTTATACTTTCTACTTCACTGATGGTGCTTTTTATATCAACATCTACCACCCATACAGGTATCATCTCTTCATTTCCATAATACCCTAGATATAAATCGTTTATTTTGGCGATAGATTCTGAGTTTCTTATGTTTAGATAATTGTCCAATCCACCCTGTACAATATCAAGTATTTCATCAAAGGTCTTTATTTGTACTTTTCCCTCTTCTTGAACAATATTTTTGACATTTCGTTTGTATCTCTTCACTTCTTGACCTACTATTTCTACCTCAATAGTACTTTTGCTTGGTTCTGTTTCATCTAGCACTGGCATACCGTTATATTTATAGTCAAACCGTACTATACAGGAGGTTCTTCCCCCCTGTAGCCTGCTTTCTACTTCAGAGAGATAAAAATCCCCGTCAAACCCAAAATGTTGACTTATATACTGAGTCGCTATATCTATGGCTTCTCCCATGTCTGTATCTCTTATATCATCAGAGGTAACTTTGTATTTGTAATACTCAAATACGCCATCAGCATATACCTTTACCGTTTCTTCTTCCCTATCTGTAAAAGTCACTGTACCGTCTGTATCCCTTATTCTACTAATTTTATCTCTTTCATCATTAAAAAGCTCTGCTATCTCAACACTTAACTCAGTATCCGGCTCTACCTCACTCTTCATTGATAGTATCGGCATTGACACGATGGATACAGGTGCTATTGCATACTCACCGTAAATATGGAAGTTTTCTTCATTAAAAACATTTAAAAATACATATGCAAAGTCTTCTCTAAGCTTTATCTCTGCTATTGTGTCTTCTAGTGTATTAGACATTCTTACTGCAGTAAACTGATGTATGGCAGCTTTGCTCTGGTCTATTATATATACCTTGTTACCAAATGGAGATATTATGATAGAAGTTACCTGATTTACATCATTCCATAAGTTTTTTTGAACATTCAAAAGACTCTTTATATAGTCAAGCTCAAAAGGAGCTTTAAAAATAAGCTCAACAGCATTTCCATTTCTAATCTTATGAAGCTGATCTATTCCAATACTGCTTACTGTATAATTTTCTTTGTTCTCAAGTAAGTCTTTAATTATTTCATTAGAACCCTTTAATATGCTACTGTAATAGGCTTGATTTTGTTGATTATTAAACAGAAGAGTATGATTTTCGTCCATATGGACAACCACTTTGTTTGGCTTAAGCAAGCTATTCTTTTCATAAGGTGTCATAATCTGATACGAAGGCTTGTCTTTTGATAGCATAACAAAAAGACCCTCAATGGAAATGTTAAACCATATCTGGGTCGTTAAAACAAAACTCATTATTACTAAAGAAAAAAGTACAAAGGATTTAATACGTTCAGTATTCAATATAATCACCTTATATCAATAGACTATTCCTTTAAGTTCTTAAATATGATGCTGTTCATAAAATCGGTTATCTCACCCATGTGAACAACCTCTACGTTTACAACCTCATCGTTTATATTGCCCGCTTTATCTTTCACTCTAATTATTACCCTGTTTTTACCAATACTAAGAGAAACAGGCTTAGCGAATATTTCAGATGCGCCTACCTTCCAATTGTACTTTTCCTGCATAATCCACTGTCCATTAGAGCCATTATCAACTATCCTTTTCTTTGATAATATGCTACTATCTTCATCAGTCCTTAACCAGAAAATTGTCATAGTTATTTCTGAACCATCTTCCGCTCTTCCAGAAATAACTTGATTTTTCTCAAAAGTCTTGGTACCGTCTAAATTTTTTGTAAGCTGGAAAGTTGTTACGTCCAGTTTTCTTGCTAGGCTGCGATTGGGTTCTGCAAAAACTGCAGTGTTCAATGTAAGCATAGCTACAATTAGAACTACCGGTAACACAATTTTCTTAAACATTGGAGCTTCCCCCTAATATTGAATAGTTTACACTTATAAACATGACATTCTATATTCATATTATACATGCAAAATATTACAAAGCCATTACAAGCTAATTAAGCTTATTTTACAATAGTGCTACCAAATTCCAGCTTATTACAGGTAATATATATTATGCAACGGGAAGGCTAATAAACACTTGTGTTCCATGTCCATATTCACTTTGTATTTTGATGCTTCCATTATGTGCCTCTACTATTTGTTTTGCTATTGACAAACCCAGACCAGTGCCTCCAAGCATTCTGGAACGAGCCTTGTCAACTCTATAGAAACGTTCAAAAAGTCTAGGTAAATCTTCCTTCGGTATTCCTAATCCAGTGTCTGCCACCTTAATAATGACTTTATCCAGATCACTTGTTATTCCTATTTCGATCTTACCATTTTCAGGCGTATATTTTATAGCATTACTTAGTATGTTCACAATAACCTGTTCTATTCTATCCTTATCTCCCATAATTACAGGTATATCTATATCTCCGTTAAACTCAAGGGTTTGATTCTTTTGCTTAGCAGAAATATTCATCTTATATGTGCAATCACTGACAACCTTGTAAATGTCTATCTGCTTCATGTTCCACTGCATATTGTTATATTCAAGCTTAGACAGCTGTAACAAATCCTTTACCAATCTAGTCATTCGCTCGGATTCACTGTCTATTACCTTTAGGAAATTGATAGTGTTCTCTTTGTTTTCTACCGCTCCATCCAGGAGTGTTTCTGTGTAACTCTTTATAGTAGTAATCGGTGTTCTAAGCTCGTGAGAAACGTTAGCCACAAATTCCTTTCTCATTCTATCTAATCTCTCCTGCTCGGTAACGTCCTGAAAGACTATGATTGCTCCTATGGTTTCATTTTTATCATTTCCAAAAAACACCACATTTGTTTTGATTATCTTGTCATTAATCGATAACATGTTATTTGCCTTTTCACTGTCGTTAAAAAGCTCTTCATGGGTTATACTCCAACCCAGCTTATCTGATATTTGATCAAAGGTTTTATCCTCCAAGTCCTCCTTGGATATATCAAATATATTATAAACAGCAGGATTTGTATGAATTAATGCACCTGTGCTAGTTACTGCTATGATTCCATCTGTCATGCTAGTAAGTATGATACCCAGCTTGTTCTTTTCATTCTCTATTTCATCCAAGGTAGTTTTTAGCCTGTCTGAAAGATAATTAAACATTCGAGTCAGCTGTCCAATCTCATCATTAGATTTAACAGTAACAACCTTCCCAAACTCACCTTTTGCAAGCTTTTCTGCCTTTGAGGTTACTTCTTTGATTGGATCAGTAATAGTTTTCGCAAGCAAGCTGCCAAGAAGTATAGTTATAACAAGTGACCATAATGTAGCGTAAGTAAGTATATTTTGTATTTTATCTATGTTATCCTGTATCTCTGATAAATCTGCATTTAAATATATGATGCCTAGTAATTCATTGTTGGAGGAATATATCGGTACCCCTATGCTTCTTGAATATTCGTTACCTACCTCATTTTGCATGTCTACATCACGTTTTTGTTTTATTACCTCATCAATGATAACATCAACCAAGCTTCCACCCTTGATATCTTTACTGCCAGCCTCCGCTACCAATCGTGTATCCTGGTAAACCCGAACGCCACTTATTAATCCCCCCTGTGCAAAGAACCAGTTTGTCACAGTCTCTTGGGTTTTTGGAGCTCCGCTCATTTCATCCTTCAACAGATATGAGAGATTATATGCTCTTGCCTTTATGGTAGATGTCAAGCTATTAAATTGATCCTCTTTAATCTGCTTTGTTACATATACTCCGATAATTGACATGGCCAACCATACAAGCAGAAAGGATATTATTACAAGCTTCCACTGTATGCTTCTTAACATTATGTTACATCCTCCTGAAGTAGTAGCCTACTCCGCGCTTAGTCTGCACATATTTTGCATTGCTTGGCTCGTCCTCTATCTTTTCTCGAAGTCTTCGTACTGTAACGTCTACAGTACGAACGTCTCCATAGTATTCATATCCCCATACTTCTTCTAACAAGGTCTCTCTGGAGAACACTTGCTCAGCATGCAGTGCAAGGTACTTTAGCAGCTCAAACTCCCTAAGCGTCAACTCTATAATCGTAGTATCTTTTCTAACCTCATATCTATTGAGATCTATTATAAGATTTCCCGACTTTACAAGCTGTCCACTGCCTTCCATTCCATTGCTCATAAAATTCTGACGGCGGATGTTTGCCTTCACCCTTGCCATTAGCTCTCTAACACTAAAGGGCTTTGTCATATAGTCATCAGCACCAAGCTCTAGTCCCAGTACCTTGTCTACTTCTTCTTCCTTTGCCGTAAGCATTATAATTGGAGTGCTGATATTCTCCCTAAGCTTCTTACATACTGAAAATCCATCTATTATGGGGAGCATTATATCAAGTATTATTAGGTCCGGCTTGTGTTCATAGGTCATATTGATGGCCTGTTGCCCATCCTCTGCAACTACTACCTTATACCCTTCCTTCTCTAAATTAAATTTAATTATGTCAGATATTGGCCTTTCATCGTCAACAACCAGTATCTTATTTTCCATATATGCCACCCCTTTTTTATTTACTGCCATGCTTGTCTTTCATGGTTTATAATACTACATATTCTCTATATTATATCATATCAACTCAGACTTATAAAATAAAGTGATATGAATAATTTTAGGCTTAAATAATATTTTCCTCTTTTACCATATAGGACTAAAGTCCTATAAATTTGAGACTATTTCCTTATACCATTTCTCTGACAATTGCTTTAAAATAAAAGTATCTCAATTATAATTATTTATATCCCCCCGGATATAGGAAAACAATTTGATTTTTGTTTTCTTTTTTTTTATTTTTGTACAAGCTAAAAAACGTAAAAGTTCTATAGCTTTTCTAATTTGTTGCATAAACCTTTGAGTCAATGAATTCATCTGCAGTAACTCCGTAAACTTTTAAAAATGCTGCATCTAAGGACTCTCCATTGTTTAATTCATGCAATAGAAGCTTCACACTGTCCAATCCATAGTTATCAATCAAATACTTCACCATATCAAAGGATTGTCTGTAGGACTGTACCTCATCAACATACATAAAGCCCTCTCGCATTTCCTCTGAGTCAAAATATCTTTCATACAAAAAACCATCTGCCCATTTTGTACCATATATATTATCTTCTTCATATAGTGCCATACCTTCTGTAAACCAAAGCTCAACGTTGCCCCCTGTCAAATCGTCTATGATCCTATGTGTGTATTCATGCAAGACAGGGCCATTGCTCTCAAAATACTTCAATCTGTTTTGCCCTTGATTCTGATATGCATTTGGAGATAATATGTGTATTGTACCCATATTGTAGACGCCCATCACAGCTTGTCCCTGAACTGATTTTTGATAGCTCCAAAGCTCTTCCTGATCCTTGTAGATTATTACTGTTGTCTTATTCTTTGGCTCATATCCAAATTCCTTTTCTGCTGCTAAGTAGCTTTTCTCAAACATAATTGAAGTATCTCTTATAATATTTTCATCCTCTTCTCTGTATTTAATGATAAAGTGTTCTGTCTCATACTCCAAAAAATCCGAAGTAACTATTTGATTATCTTTAAATTGCACAAAAACCTTAAGAGCTTTATAACCTTGGATTTTTGCAGTATTAAAGCCTTTATCACTTACCAGTAATCCAGTAGTAAAAATTGAAACTACAAGAATTAAAATTATAATAAACCTTCTCATAATATATATCCTCACTTTCTATCTTCAAGTATAATTCCTTAAAGCATTAGATATATATTATACAGCATATTTATGTAAACTTCATTGGTAGTTTGTACATAAAAAAACCATCTGTAATATATACAGATAGTTTAATGACAACCGCTACAGCCTCCGCAATTTCCACTACTACAAGTGGACTTCCCTCCAGTAGCTCCCATTGTATTACACTTGCCTTCAAAAAGCTGCGACACTTCATTGCTGCCGCACTTCGGGCATACAACCTTATCCCTGTTTGATGAATTCACAAGCTCAGTAAACTTTTCCTCGCATTTTTTGCATTTAAAATCAATCAAAGCCATTCTAACACCTCCAATATTAACAGCTTCTAGAAGCCTATATTTAAACTCAGTCTTATCGTCTTTATTATATTATATATACATTCACCAATACAATTCAATAAGCATAATATAAAATGTATAATACGTTTTGCACTTACATCAACATATATAGAAATTAAAACAATATTATTTTAATTGGGGGATATGTATGAAGCTGATCAAAAAACTAATAGCAGGTATACCTTTTACTACATATTCTAGAAAGGTTGATTTTGCTGTACGAAATATTTTAAATATCAAAACAATAAAGCAAATTCCTATAATAATTCTGTTCCGCAAGGACGTGGATAATATTATAGAATCACGCTTAAAAAGAATGGGAATGAAGATTAAATATACTCTACCTTTTATAAATGCAATTTGCGGTGTGTTTCCTACATCAAAGTTTGGAAACCTGTGCGGAATATTGGAGATTGACAAAATTTTTTATGATGCAAAAGCAAATTTAATGGGCAGTCATACCGAGCCTAAAACCCAAGCTGCAATCGAGAAAGGACTAAAAATAAAAAGCTCCTTCTTAAATGGTAAAGGTGTTACTGTAGCCTTTATTGATTCCGGTGTTTACCCTCATCCGGATCTCGTTCGTCCTCGAAACAGGATCGTTGATTTTAAGGATTTTCTAAACGGTATTACTTCTCCCTATGATGACAATGGTCATGGTACTGCCTGTATCGGTGCAGGTTTTGGTGCATCCATGGACGGTAAGTTTAGAACTGCTGCCTATGAAACAAACATTGTCTGTGCAAAGGTATTTGATAGGTTTGGAGCAGGCTTTTACTCTGATATTTTAGCTGGTATGCAGTGGATAATTGATATAAAAGAAAGGCATAACATTAAAATTGCTGTACTACCCTTTGGAACTGCAAACTTTTCCAAGGATTTCGACTTACTAAGCCATGCAGCTTTGAAGTTATGGAAAAACAATATTTTTGTCTGTACCTGTGCTGGCAACTATGGTCCCTTTGAAAGCAGTATAACAAGTCCGGGAGTAAGTCCCTTTAGCTATACCACTGCCGCATGCTCTACAATAGAGCTCCCTCCAAGAGCAGCATACTTTAGTGGTAAGGGACCTGTTTATTTTAAATGTACTAAGCCTGACACAATCATGCCGGGGGTCTCTATAGAAACCCTGAACTCAGAAACCTCCTTCATGCCTAAAGACAAGACTAATATTAAATCAAGCAGCTTGGCTTCCCTATATACAGAGTTTAGTGGCACTTCCATAGCCGCCAGCTATACTGCCGCAGCTGCAGCATTGGTTTATCAGAAGCTTGGCAGTCTGAGTCCTGATGATGTAAAAAGTGTGTTAAAAGCTTGCACAGTATCGATTAATGAGGTTAAGAATATACAGGGTACTGGAATAATAAATATTAAAAAGCTGGAAGACGTCTAATCTTCCAGCTTTGTATATTTACTATTATAAATATTTTAATGGATTTACAGGGGAACCATTCTTTCGGATTTCAAAATGCAGGTGTGGTCCTGTGCTTCTGCCCGTATTTCCTACTTCCCCGATTTTTTGTCCCTTATAAACCTTATCGCCTTTTTCTACACTGTACTTGCTTAGATGTCCATAATAAGTAACATACCCACCACCATGGTCTACTTGTATCAGCTTACCATAGTTGCCTCTAGTACCTACCCATATAACTACTCCTCCGTCAGCGGCTTTAACCGATGTTCCTATAGGTGCAGCTAAATCTATTCCTTCATGCATCCTACCCCATCTTGAACCAAATGGTGATGATAGACGTCCTCTAGTAGGCATAGTAAAGGTGCCTGTTCCCTTCTTCGCCGGAATCGCTTTTGTACCTTTAACCAATATCTGAGTCTTAGGCTCTTTAATTATCTTTTCAGATATTATATTTCTACTATCCTCTACCCCATTTATCTTCATTATCTCAGCAACCACTTCGCGCTCTCCGTACTGTCCCTTTACTTTAACGCTGCTTTGATCCTTATAAAGTGAGCTGCTAAACTCAACCGTCTGTTCAAAGGGTATGTTTTCTTTGTAGTTTGCTACCTCTGTTGTTTTTACAGAAACAAGCGGTTTTGGCACTATAAGATTTATTTTCTGCCCAATCTTAATTTTTTCAGGATTTAGCTTGGGATTAGCCTTCTGAATGTTCTCTATACTTAAATCATATTTTCTAGAGATTGACCAGATACTATCACCCTCTACTACAGTGTGTATCTTTTCCTCGTTTGTGCCTTTTAATATAAAGGAAGTTGCTTCTTCTACAAGCATTATCTTACCTTCCGCGTTAAACTCCTGCTTAACCTCTACCTTCTCAGAGAAGGTCACTTCCTTGTATTTTTTTATATCCTCTTTGTTTACATATGCTTCCTTTATTGTTTCCAACGCATTATCCGCTTCCTGCTTTGTCTTAAATGCGGCAACGCTATTGCCATTTGCTAATATACTAAAGGATTGGATAGTATAATTTATTTTTTCTCTTACAATTTGCTCTAAAGCTTGACTATCAACAAGCTCTTTCTTTGAGGCTCTCGTTTTGTTATATGTAATTTGACTAACTATATCTATCTCTGCATTATGCTGTTTCTTATATTCTTCCTTTACTTTCTGTACTATAGTTTCTACATCCTTTGTAGTTCGTACACTACCAAACTCAGTCCCATCAATATTGACTATGTATGCTACCCCTGAGAAATATATGTATGCTGTTAGTATTAGTACTAAACAACTTGTACTTACAGTTACTGTAAATCTTTTCTTATTAACAATCCTCTTAGAAAGATTATGTATATTAAGCTTTATAGGATTGAGTTTCTTTATATTCAACTTTTTCAATTTATTTAGATTTGAAAATGCACTCTTTAACTTGTCAAGCCCCCCGTTAAAAATCTCCTTAACTTTAATAACCTGCATCAATTCATCTCCTTTCATCAGACGCTAAAAAAATAACAACCAAAATATATTATATTATTGTTTAGCAAAAAGCACAACCCTTACCTATTATACATCCATAATATTTCGCAAATGGTGAATATTATGAATATTTTGCCAATTGTTTGTACTTGTTCTTTTGTAATAAAAAGTAGTCATATTTAATATTGTTGACCTTGTAAGTAACAGTTTAATCCTAAATTTTTGTAACAATTTCACCTATTTATAATAATAACATTATATTATCATAAAAACAAAAATATGCCCATGTCTGTCCAATCATCTGTACAAACAATAAAAATATATTATCTATATGATTTACATATATTTTTTATGAGAATATTAAAGATAATAACCATCTGTGGTATAATTACTTATTATATATTAGATGAGGTGTCCTATGAATTATTTTAGACTAAAGTTGAATTACGAGGATTTGGGACATACGCTACTAGAGAACGTATTCATAAATCACTATATGCCTCAGGCACCGGGAAGCTATGTAAAGGTATACATACTTGGACTTAAATATGCCCAAAATCATAGCGACATTTCCCTGTCAAATGAAACTATATCCAAGGCTTTGAACATTACAGAAGAAGAAACCATGAATGCATGGAAATACTGGGAGGAGCAAGAGATTATTAAGCTTATTCCTTATACTGGCGAAAGCGAAGATGTTACAATAGAATTTTTTAGCCTCAAAGAAAAAATGCTTAATATAAAAGAAAAAAAGCCTCAGATTGATAAGTACAGTCCTGATAGGATAATTTCAGCAAGACAGAACTACAAAGTAAGGGACATGTTTGAATACATAAAGAAGCTATATGGTAGAGAGCCCTCTACAAATGAAATATTTACATATTTAGACTGGGTTGATGACTACAATATGCCACCTGAGCTGGTGATACTACTAATAGAAGATTGCTTCTCAAGAAGCAAAAAGGAACTGCCATATTTAAAACAGGTAGCTAAGAACTGGTTCGATGCAGGAGTCAATACTTTAGATAAAGCAAATGAATATTCCGAGAGGCATAAGGAGAAATGGCAAAAATACAGTAAGGTGTTAAATTTTCTAAGGGTAGGCAGACCTCCTACAGCTATTGAAGAGGAAATGCTACATAAGTGGTTCTATCAATTCAACTATTCCGAAGAAATAATAATCAGGGCGTGCACCCTTATGGCAAACACCATAAAGCCCTCCTTTTCCTATCTAGATAAGATACTTTCTGAATGGCATAGCAAAGGCTTAAATATTATACAGGAAATCGAGGCGTACATAACAAAGTCTCATAATACTACCCCGGCAAAAGGAAGAACAAGCAGCAAGACTCAAAAGCCTTCCTTTAACAACTTTAGTAACAGGACCTATGATGCAAATGCCTTGGAGGATAAACTGCTCAAAAAGAGTAGAGGTGAACTAAATGAATAATTTTAAATCTATAATGAAAGAATACGAGAGCATTCGTGATAAGCACAAAAAAGAACTGGAGCATAGAAAAGTTACTTTATACTCTAAGCTGCCTCGTTTGCAAGCCATAGAAGAAGAGTTGGTTAAGCTAAGCATTGATATTACTAAATCTATTCTAAACAACAGCCAAGACACTCAGGAGCTTTTGGAGATTTTACATAAAAAACAAATGGATTTAAAGATGGAAAGAGTAGAGCTTTTATCTGAGAGTAAATATCCCAGAGACTATTTAGAGCTAAGTCATCAATGTAAGAGCTGTAGAGACACAGGTTATATTGATAATAAAAAGTGTTCATGCCTGCTTCAAAGAGAGATAGAACAACTATATAAGCAATCCAATATGAGCAGCAGCTTCAAGAAAGAGAACTTTGACTTGTTCAGGCTTGATCTATATTCTAAAGAGGCTGAGGAAGGCGGAGTCTCCCCGCAGGAAAATATGAAAAATATCTATATGACCTGCATTAATTATACAAGGAATTTTGATTCCCACGACAAGAATTTATTCTTTATCGGCAAACCAGGCTTAGGCAAAACATTCTTGTGCAACTCAGTAGCCAAAGAGCTTCTAGATGCAGGGAAGAGTGTAATATATCAAAGCTCTCCTGACCTTATAGATGCCATAAGGAAGTATAAATTTGACTTTGAAAAGGAAAATGAAAATGCGCCTTATCTAGAAGAGCTTTACAACTGCGATTTGCTCATTATTGACGATTTAGGCACTGAGCTTTCTACACAGTTTTCAAACTTAGCAATCTATAACATATTAAATAGAAGACTTATAAATGATAAGAAAATTATAATCTCTACTAATCTTAATACAGATGAACTTATGAGCACCTACTCAGAAAGAATTTATTCCCGTATATTAGGTAATTTCAGTATGTATAAGTTTTTCGGAGATGATATAAGACTTAAAATGAGAACTATGTAATATTAAAAATGGCGATTATTAATCGCCATTTTTTTATATTTTTAACATAAAAAAACTACAATTGATTTAACAACTGTAGTATGTGTTCATAAAATTAATGGAGCTGGTGATGGGACTCGAACCCGCGACCTGCTGATTACAAGTCAGCTGCTCTACCAATTGAGCTACACCAGCATACCTAAAATTGTGATGAGCTTCGCATTACTTGTCCTGCTTGCTTCTAACAATTTTAACATAATTGAAATTTAAAATTAATGGCGACCCGGAAGGGGCTCGAACCCTCGACCTCCAGCGTGACAGGCTGGCATTCTAACCAACTGAACTACCGGGCCATAATTTAAATTACTGGCTGTATTTGATATTATATTATATCAAGTCAGTATTGTCAAATATAAAATGGTGGGAACAACAGGGATCGAACCTGTGACCCCCTGCTTGTAAGGCAGGTGCTCTCCCAGCTGAGCTATGCTCCCATAAATGGTGACCCATAGGGGATTCGAACCCCTGTAGCCGCCGTGAAAGG
>JBAVGO010000125.1:0-39668 GCA_049684915.1 Lutisporaceae bacterium
ATGGAAAGTATACCTGAGATTGATTTAGATAAAGTTAAGCTAGAGGTAGTTGGATTAGGCGGTAGTTATAAGCAAATTTATAGAAGCAAGCGAAAAATGATAGCTGTTATCGCAGTATTGGTACTTACACTTTGCTTTGGTACTGTTGCCATGGCACTTTACAACGGGTGGCAATTGAAAAATAAAAAGGGTGATATAGTCTTAAATTATGTGAAGGGCGACCCAGCTGATCTTTCTAAATCTTTAAGAGGATATTTTGTAGACCCTAAGTTTTTCTTAATTAAGGACGATACCTTGGCAAGCTTGACACCAGGAGAAACGGCATATTTCCTTGTTGTTAAAGGATATGAAATATCTAAATATTTCGATACTCTTCAAAAGAAAGAAAAGATATATGTTCTAGAAGAGCTAAGAAAAAGTACAACTACTAAATTTAAGGTACCTCAGTATTTGCCTGGCAGCTATAAATTTGAATATGGCATAGTTACCTTTAAGGGAAAGCTTGAGGATAAAAAACTTGGAGAAGTTTTGTATAAGCAAGTGAAAGAGACAAATGAGGAATACATCATTAGAAGAGATAAGCTTTCAAAAGAAGCAAAACAAATAGAGCTAAGGTATATTAATGCTGATGGGTATTACCTCATAATATATATTAATGATACAAACCTAATAAAAGCATTCGACTATGATGCTAACACTATAGAAAAGTTTTCTGTATCAGATAAAGAAGTGTTGTATATTACATCTCATTTGGACGATATGGAAGATTATGTGTTTGTTGATGAAGTTGGCTCCCAAAATCTTGCATACATTGTGAGAAAAGGAAGGAGAAAAGAAGTTCTTTATCAAGACAACAGCAAAACTAGACCAAAGCTTCCTAAAGAAGAAGCTGCTAAGATGATTGAAAGCTTAAAGTAACTCATAGGGATTCTAACGCATTCTGTGACGAGAATGGTTAGAATGTGTTAGAATTAATGTTAGAATAAGCCTATATAAAAGTGTGATTATTTTCACATAATTATATAAAATAATGTGATTTTTGCTTGACTGTGAATGCTCAAATTGGGAATAAAGCAAAAGGGACGGTTCTTTTTGCTTTATTCCCCTTCTCTCTTCAAGCTGACTTTGTGGACTGCACTATTACTTATTTCTAAAATATTTGCAATCTGCCTATGGGTTAACCTACTATCATTTATCAGATTTTGAATCAACTCATCTAAATAAACTTGATTTTTTATAACCTGTCGTCTTTCTCTTAATCCCTTTTCCCTAAAATATATCTCTATAATCTCCTGTCCCCTATCAAGTCTCTCTTTCTCAATATCCTCTTTCATATCCATATACTCATTATCATCTTTTTGCCTATGAAATTCAGCAAATTGATCTTGATTATTTGAAAAATATCCTAATATAAACCTTTTTTGTTGATATCTAATTATTATATTTTCATTAATATACTCTGTATAACTACTCCATATATAATTTTCAGGAGACTTAACCATTTTTGCCTTTACAGGATTGTTATGAACATATCTAATAACCTGTAATAAATATTTATCATCTGTAACAATCTCACTTCTATATCTATCTTGGAAAACATGTCCTATTCTATTCTGCTGCAAATTAAAGCTCATTGCATACTTTATATTAATCCCCTTAATAGCTTTTACCAAATTATTCAACTCTGCTTTAACTACAATATGAACATGGTTATCCATAAGGCAATATGCTGCAACCTCAATTAATTGCTCTTCTTCTTGTTTTTTTAAACAGTCAAGGAATAATCTCTTTTGCTTATCTTTACTGAAAATATTTTCTCTATTGTTTCCCCTAAGCATTATATGATAATAGTTTGTCGGACTTTGAACTCTAGCCTGTCTGGGCATCTATATCACCTCACAAGCATTATATCATTTTTCCATAACCGAAGCAAGAAGAACCGTCCCTATTGCTTTATAAAATTAATAAATGCTTCAACTTTTAATAACTATACTGTTTAATACAAGAGGTATTTATTTACAATATGTCGTATATAGTAACATAATAATTTTTTATTATAAACTAATACCTATATTAAGGGGTGGAAGTATGGCACTGGATATAATTTATAAAATACTAGATTTACTCTATAATATTCTGTATAAAACATATGAAAAATTTGTTAATTTTAGTGGAGAACAAATAGCTTTTTTATCAATAATCGTAACATTAATTCTATATATTTTAGGAAAACGTTCTGAATTAAATCTAAAAAAACATGAGTCTAAAAAACAACAATATATTAAATTAATAACTTTATTGGAAAAAGTGTTTTCTGAGAACTTACCTAAAGATAAATCAGGAAATTTTAAACTGACTCCAGAAATAAGGAAAGACTTTTTTGATCTAGGCTCGTCATTGCTCTTATATGGATCTAAGAAACTATATAAACAATATATATTTTATAGAGAACTAGCTACAAACCCAATAATTGAGCGTAGTAAGTATTATGATGACGGGATTCTTATGTATGTTATAGCAGACATGCTTACGACCATACGAAAAGAAGTAGGGCTAAATAAATTAGATAGCATTACATCTGTAGAGTCTCTGGCATTCTTTGTTAATAACGTTGCAAATAATCCATTTTCAAAAATTAAATCATATAACGCCCATTACAAAATCAAGATGATAAAATTAGAATTATTAATTATTGATATAGTTGAACTAGTTTCTATTCATTATATTTTTAATACGTTGGTTAAGCCTATTTGGGGGACTCTAGAACTTATAGGTAAATATGTATTCCTTCTCACCTTAGGTAAGATTATTATTAAGTTATTTCCGAACTTTAAAAATAAAGTATTAGCTTCATATATTGAAGCTAATAAGAAAAATACAGAGATAGATAAGAATGTATAATATACCAGTATATAATCTATCTTTTATATTTTGTTAGAAAATCAACAAAAAGGACTTACTATAAAAAGTAAGTCCTTAAAAATTTTCAATAATGGCGGAGAGAGAGGGATTCGAACCCTCGGTACCTGTTAAGGTACGACTGATTTCGAGTCAGTGACCTTCGACCACTCGGACATCTCTCCTTATTAGATTCTTTTGCTTTTAAAAAAATTCTTTAGTAGCTGACTGCACTCTTCTTCCAGCAGTCCTGCTTCAATCTCGCATTTGTGATTAAAGCTATAATCATTAAGTAAATTGAGTTTTGAGCCTGCTGCTCCTCCCTTTGGATCCATTGCTCCTATATAGAGCTTCCTTATACGTGCTTGTATAATTGCACCACAACACATAGCACAAGGCTCGAGAGTGACATACATATCACAGTCACTTAGTCGCCATCCACCAAGCACCTCGCTTGCCAATCGAATTGCTAAAATCTCAGCGTGTGCTGTTGGATCCTTAGATGTCTCTTTGAGATTGTGACCCACTGATATTATTTGATTCCCTTTGACAATTACAGCTCCTACAGGAACCTCATCCAAATCAAGAGCATTGCAAGCTTGCTCTATAGCTTTTTTCATAAAAAACTCTTTCATTTGCACTCCGTTATAATAGTTATTACCTATGTTATTTTATAACGCAGGATACCTTATTGTCAACATTTTGAAAGATGTTGATTCTACATAGCTCTCTCAATTTCAGTCACGTTTCTTCTAAATGCTTTCAGCTCATTATCCTCTGGATATTTTACACCGTATCTTACTTCCTCATACATATCTGTAATGCTCTCCAAAACAGCTTTTTGGTTTGGTAATTTTTGCATAACAATCTCAAATATTTCTAAGGCAGTATAATTGTAATGCTCTATGAAGTTTTTGTTATATAATTTTTTTATGAAATCCTTATATTCATTTCTCAGTTTGTCTGCATTATTAGCAGTCAATATAAAGGCAATTCCTTCTGCTGCGTTTTTTACAGACGCTGCTAGCCTTTTTATAAGTCCAGAACGCTTTGAATTTCTGTTTCCCCGTACAAACTCTTTATCTTCTTCAAAATCCTCTATATTCTTTGTTCTGGTAAATCTATCAATAAATCTAAACAAAACATATACAAGATATACACAAATCGCCATCAGAACCATGAATGCCAACACTTTACCAATCAATTGAATCAAATTGACAACGTTTGGATCGCTGTTATCAACTAACGCTTTATCATATTTACTACTTATATCTGCTTCCTTAAATATTTTCTCATATATCCCTGATTTGTCAGGAAGATATATCATATTATAAATAGCATTAAGTGCCATACTAAATGGATAAGAAATTAGCACTATCAGCTTTGTTATCAAGCCATATACAAATCCAAATACCGCAACAAAAGGCTTTATAGATACTGCAAATACCTTAGGTATTGACATAACAACAGTTAAAACTATAATAAAACCTGTAGCTATGATATCAAAGAATGATTTTTTGTTGTTTTCGCTTTTGCTTACATATCTGAAGTTTTTAATTTCAGTCAACATGTACAGTCCCATTACTATATAAAGCACTGAGTATCGCATCAGCTCAGCGGAAACAATGGAATAAATTCCTGCATAATATGTAGCAAGTATATTTATTATGAAAAGAATACCTATATTTCTGTTAAAATCACCGATTGTAAAAATATATAGTACATTTGACAGATAGCTTGTGTTTGACCTGAAATATATTAAAATCAAAACAGCAAAGGCAATAGGCAGTGAAAACATATTAAAGTCATTTATAGCAGATATCACTGTTACGAAAATTACCAGTATCAGTCCAATAGTGCTGTAAATCGTTGATTGCTTACGCTTATCAGAGCTATTATATGGTAGTACGTTTACTAATAGCCCACATAGGGCAACAGCAACGAAAAATAGTATGTTCATCCTGCTGCTGCTGATAAGCTGGTTTACAAATATATAACCTATATATAATATTATTGCGTCTGATGAGGAAGACACAATGTGCAGAAGAAGTTCTTTTCTATTAAATTGCTTCATAGTGATCACCCTCCTGCTTATAATAGTATATATTTATACTAGAAGGCACCTCTACATCACTTTTACTCAAGGATATAACTGTTATCTTTGTATTACTTATAGTCTCCAGATCAGCTATCAAAGCTTTACTAATTTCAGGAGTGACTACTATAATCTCAGTACCCCATGAGAAGTCAGCTACCATCATCTGCAATAACTCTCTGGATCTGTACTTTTTGAAATAACTAACCTTTGCTAGGGCTTCTAGTATATCCGTTAAGCGACCATCTCCCGTATCAGGATCAAGTACAATGGATTCCACTGGCCCCAAAAGGTGAGCATTAGTAGCAAACCCCACAGGTATCCCTACCTCATTAACCATTACAGCTAAGGAGGCACATACCTCAATAGTAGCTTCTAATGCACCTGTATCTTCCTTACTCAAGGAATGCTCAGAACGTTCTAGATTCAAAATAATCATTATCCGTTTGTCAGCAGTAAAGTCATACTTGTTGACTAGGAGCTTTTGATTCTTAGCAGTAGCCTTCCAGTTGACACTTCTCAAGCTGTCATTTCCAATATAGTCCCTAACTCCTGTTATAACCATAGGGTCTTCTATAATCCATCTTTTTACAGAGAAATCTCCCTGTATGGTGTTGGCAGGTATAATTGCTCCATTGAGATTCCTAATGTTTGGATAGACTGCAATAAATGCAGGAATCTCCTTCTCCACAATGTATTCCTCTGTTCCTAGCATGTTGGTAGATGCCATTGAAATCTGTTTTATCTGGTAAAAGCCTCTCTTCCTTGCTCTGAGATTATATCTTCTGGTAACCTTCTGATAAGGAAGCAGAGTAAGAATAGTATTGTGTGTATACACATCCTCATTTAGAGCCTGTATTTTAGTCTTTACCTCAAACTCCACACCGGAGTAAAACTTCTCATCTATACTTACCCATGTAAGTGGAAGTAGCTTTCTGTTCTCAACAGACATCTCATACACCAGCTTATCACCCGGGAAGACTCCCGAGCTGTCAAAGCTTCTTGTAATTGTCACGTTCTCAAATATTTTTCTCTTATAAAGTATTCCTTGCATATATATAAATACCGCAATGAAACCTATAAATAAAAGAGCGCTCATATTATCACTCCTATTGCATTTTCTCGACTGGCACAGGTATAGAGTTGACTATCTCATTAATTACCATCTCTGAATCTGCTCTCTTGTGCTTACTTAAGCCCTTTAGAATTATTCTGTGAGAAAGTACATAAGGAGCTAAATATATGATGTCATCAGGTCTTACATACTTCCTGTCATTTATATATGCATAAGCCTGACCTGCTTTATATAAAGAGATACTTGCTCTTGGGCTTGCTCCAAGCTCAATACTCTCATGGTTTCTTGTTCCTTCAATTATATCAAGTATGAAGGCTGCTATATCCTTATTTACATTTATATCTGAAAACTCTTTATTCATATTTACTATATCCTCGCTAGTGCAAACTGATTCTAGTGCCTCTAGAGGACTTTGCTTATCAAACAAATCAAGAATTTTCTCTTCTTCAACTCTTTTTGGATAGCCAATTTTCACCTTCATTAGGAATCTATCAAGCTGTGCTTCAGGAAGTGGAAATGTACCATAGTTTTCTATTGGATTTTGTGTTGCCAATACAAAGAAAGGTTTTTCCAATCTATATGTTTCGCCCTCTATGGATATTTGTCTTTCTTCCATACACTCTAGTAAGCTAGACTGTGTCCTTGGAGTTGCACGGTTAATTTCGTCTGCTAATAATATATTTGTAAAGAGAGGTCCTCTCCTGAATTCAAACTCTCCTAACTTTTGATTGTAAAAGTTTATACCCGTGAGATCCGTAGGCATTAAATCAGGAGTAAACTGTATCCTCTTAAAATCACAGCTTATAGATTTTGCAAGAGCCTTTGCCATGGTAGTCTTCCCTACCCCCGGCACATCCTCCAAAAGCACGTGTCCACCACATATCAATGCAGTAAGCAGTAAATCTATGATTTCATCTTTACCTAATATTACCTTGCCTACATTTTCTCTAATCCTAGAAGCTATATTTTTATTCATAATACATTCCCCCAGTTAAATTGTTATTCAATAATACTATTTTAGTGTACTAGAACTCTTTAATCAATTGAATATACTTGAAAAAATAATTAATTTATGTTCACAATTTTCAGAAAATTAATGTGAGTTTTCTCATACAAATATAGAAACATTCTTATATAGAAAACGTATATAGTAGTTGTATGTCGAAATCTTATAATAAGTTATTGAATATAGCAATAGTATATTATAGTATTAGTATATCGGCATTACTTCCCAAAATACTACAAAAGGGGGCACACACATTGAAGAAACTGTTACTTGTATTTGACTATTTCAAAGAGACTTTCCATTTGAACAAACAAAATAAGTCTCTATACACTCCTCAGATTGCACTAATAGCTATAAATGTACTTATGATGTTAGCAGTAGGAATAGGTGTATACCGTTGGATTGGTATGGAAAATATTAACAATATATCATCCATGGAATATACTGAAATATTTAGGTTCTTATTTAATCAAGGACTTAAACTGCTGGCTATGGGACTTGCATATGCCTTTATCTCCGTTATTGTAGAAGCAGGCTTGCTAAACATGTATAAGAGTGTGGTAACGCAAGGATATACCGAAGCAGGGGCCTTCAAGCAAGGGGTTTCAAAATACTTTCTAAGACTTTTAATAGGTAAGCTTTTTATATTAGTATGTTATATACTTGCTATCCCGTTTTATCTAATAATTGGTCTTGCAACTCTATCAGTAGGTCTCACAGTTATTCCACTTGTGGCAAGTATATTCCTTTCTATGTGGAAGGTATCCTTAGTCATGAACGACAAAGGAATATTTGGAGCTATAGGTGATAGCTTTAGCTTTGCTGCTAAAAATTTCATACCACTGACTTTCTTACAGGTTATCCATTTTGCATTTACAAAGGGTGCAAGCACTGGTAGCAGTAACGGCTTAAACGTATATAACAATATGCAAAGTATGCAAAGCAACCCCGCCTTGGGACAGTCCGCTATTCAAATAAATATGGAACAAGTTGTAGAAGTAGTCAAGATAGTTATAGCTGTATTAATACCAATTATTGCATTAGCTACTATCGCAGTTTCTATAATAAGTATTATTTTTGAAGTATTCTTCTCCTTGGCATTGTTTGTGGCTTATAAAAATGGTTTTAAAATAGAAGAAGTAACGCCGCAAGTAATTAAAACAGTTGAGCTTGTAGAAATCTCAGAAGAGGCTAACCAAATCGAAGAAATGGATAAGGACAACAACAATAAGGGGGTGGAGCAATAATGTGGTTTGATGAAATAATGGATGATTGCAAACAAGCCCTTGTAACAGCAAACAAATACAAAGGTATTTTCTTACCGATACTCCTCAATCTGGTTTTAGCAGTAGGAATATCAATATTTATGTTCATAAGCATGTTTTCAATATTAATGAAATATCGATATGCAATAGCATATATGTTTCGTGACTATTATTCCTTTATGGAGATACTGCCTACACTACTTGGCATCAGTTTGATTCTATATTTGATAGCATTAATTGGCTATAGTATTATAGAGGTTGGTAGCATCAATATGTACAAGGCTGCTCTGAATGATACAAAGCCAAGCTTTAGCCACTTTATAGAAGGTATAAAGAAATATCTGCTTAAGGTAATTCTTGGTAAGGTTTTTCTAAATTTATTGTCATTACTGTTATCACCAATTTTGTTAGTTCTATTTTTACTATATTTTGTTATAGCAGGAACCTTGACTGGTGGATGGGCCATATTGTTCCTAAGTGCTTTTATATTAGTTTACTTTAGCACTTGGGTTTCCATAATAGTTATAGAAGGGACTTCACCTTTTAAGGCAATAGGTAAAAGCATCAAGCTGGGGCGTAAATATTTTAAAGGATTGTTCATAATACTGCTTGCCACTACATTGCTCACAAGCTACTCAGTCTCTATTCTGGGGATATTTGCTGCAATATTTGTAGGCTGGTTCATGGCAGGTATTGTAAGCACTTGCTTTAAACTGGTTTTAATGTTGATATACTATAGAAACAAAGAAAATATAGAGTAAAAAGAAGCACGGCTAAGCCGTGCTTCTTTTTTTATGCTTCTCATATTATTTCATCTCAGCTTTGTTTGTACAGGCTTTCATCACATATTAAATTTTATATTTTAGCAAAAACCCCATAACTCAACATATAAATATAATAGGATTTATATTTAGGGGGGCTAATATGAAATTTCTAAGGGAATTCAGCTTTCAATGCTTCGTATTTTTAGTTCTGTTCAGTCTTTTATTTGTAGGCTGGGATCTAAGTAAGCCTATTCTATACAATGAAGCTCAAATAAGTGCAGAAGATGTGGCAGAGTGTATAGTTAGTCCTTTTGTAAATGCTGAAGATGACAAGGATAAAAATGTTCAGGAGATTGCAGAGCCAGGATTTAGCTTTCTATTTAATATCGTGCTTCCTCTTTCAATCTATATAGCCTGTGCAGGGGGCTTGATATACCTTTTATTAGAGAACCTGAGACTTCTAAAAGTATGCTCCTACCAAAGCAAGTCTGGGAAGCTGTTATGGTATCTTTGGCTGGGAATACTTGGGGCAGCCATACTAATACCAATACTATTTGGTGCTCAGTTTGTAAGTAAAGGCTTTATACTGGCAATAATAGCTACGGTTATTTTTATGCTATTACTTGGCATAATATCAAGACTAGGGAATAAAAACAAAAAATATCACATGTGATTGGAGTTCACAAAACAAGGAGCCGCCGATTAAAACCGACAGCTCCTTGTTATTTTAGGACTTACTTTATAATATTTTCAATAAATCTCATTAAAATCGTCGCAACCTCGGCTCTTGTAGCTGTTCCAGTCGGATCGAGGACGTCGCCCTTGCCTGAGATCATCTTTGCACCAACAGCCCACTTAATAGCATCTACCGCCCAAGAAGAAATCTTTTCGCTGTCGGTAAATACGGAGGTATCACCGCTCACGCTCACATCATAATCCATAAAGCTTGCGTAGTTATACAGGATAACCGCCATCTGCTCACGAGTGATGCTGTCATTCGGTGCGAACAAGCCGCCGCCGATGCCATCCACGATGTTGTTTTCTGCTGCCCATGCAACTGCTGTGCTGTACCATGCTCCATCAGCCACATCTATAAAGCTGTCACTATTTGCAGCTGGTTCTCCGACTAGTCTCCACAATATGGTGACCAGCATCGCACGGGTGGTGGTTGCAATAGGCTCAAAGGTAGTGGAGGATGTGCCGGTAATCAGTTCGTTTCTGTAGACATACTCCACAGCACTATAATACCAATCGTCATCTGCTACATCGACAAAGGGTAGTGAGGTGTCCTTCACCAGTGCATAATGGGAGAAGTGTCCAGTGGTGAATTCGTAGTATTCCACACCGTCAATGGTGATAATGGAACCTGTCACCTCTGTCAAAGTACCGTCATCTGCGATATAGACAACCTTCATATCGCTGCCACTCATTGCTTTAGGTACTGGTACTCGTACTGTTGCAGTGCCGCCAGCAAAGTTGCTGATAGTGCCATTTGAGGATACAACCTTAAGATCAAGAACATAAGCATCCCCTATAGCTTCTTGCACCGCTCCTGACAATGTTGTTTTATCCACCTCTTCCACAGTAAAGGTGACTGT
The DNA here is from genome assembly GCA_049684915.1 of Lutisporaceae bacterium. Classification (GTDB taxonomy): domain Bacteria; phylum Bacillota; class Clostridia; order Lutisporales; family Lutisporaceae; genus GWB2-37-7. Next base: position 10,702 of record JBAVGO010000125.1, read on the forward strand.
GTCGCCTGACGCTTCCTTTGCAATAGCAGCCAATGCTGTCTGATCTAGGACGACCTGAGCCGTGTTAGTCACAATTGTCATGGTTGCCGAGGTTTCATTAACGATGGAGTTCAGTGCGGAAACTGGCACTTCTATAGTGGTTTCAGTAACCGCATCCTCAAACATTGCACTGATGACAACACTACTGTTGAGGGTGTCGGACGAGGATGACGCTTCCTCCGCAGCCTTAATCTGTTCAATAAGCGTTTTCTCCATTGCTTCGTCCATGGACACGGCAGCCGTGTTGTTATTAACTGCCGCATCAACCGTGACTGTTACTGTAATCGTCACGGAACCGTTACTGTTTGTAACTGTATCTGTGGTAACCTGTTCTGTTCCTGCTGGCACGCCGCCAGGAGGAAAGAAACCACCTCCGCCTCCGATGATAGGAATTACGAAGGTAGCAGATATGGTAGTATCTGCACCTGGTACAATCAGTTTGATTGTTGTCCCATACTTTCCAGTTGCCGCATCACCCCATGCACCGAGGTTATATCCAACATCTGCTGTGGCAATGATGGTCAGCTCTGTTCCAGCCGAGACCTCACTACCTGTTGTAACAGTTTGTGTATTGCCGCTTCCGTCTACATAAGTCACAGCTATTGTACCGTTTGTGGGAGCTGTAATGTTAACAATCGGTTTAGCTGTGTTGATACTATATATAATGTTAGCTTTCACATTGGCAACTGTGATAGTGTAGCTGCCATCATCACCTGCAACCACAGAGACGATGTTTTCCATCGTTCCATCCACACTACCAGCTTCATTCAAGCAATCCACTCCGAAGATAGTCAGGTTGGTGAAATAATAACCATCATTAGGTGCAACAGTAAAGGTCACTGTACCTCTGTCGCGGATTTCGGTATTACTGCCTATATCGTTTGGAATCTTTAATCCAGGTGTGACAGTATAGTATTCACTGTTTGTTGGTTCTCCACTACTAGGAATGGAGTATTTCATAATCGGCTCAAAAGTCACTTCAATGCTGGTATCCACGCTTACACCATTCAAGCTCAACGTATTGGATAGTTCATCCTGCACTTCGTTGTTGACGATCCATTCCTTTAACATATAACCTTCGTCAGGCAACGCCTTTATAACAACGTCCATTCCGCTCGTGATTTGGACGCTGGAGGAGGTTGACAAATCGACGGTGTTTATCAAATTTGCGCTGAGGTAGCCCACTTGTACCCCACTATAATTGAGAGTACCATTCGCATCGCTTTCAGATGCCGAAAGCTCGACCATCGTCGCAGGCTTAAATGCTGCATCAATGGTAATGTTTTCTGTTACATCCTTAAGGTTTAGGACAATTCCATTCTTCTCAACTATGGTAGTAACGTTTCCTGAAACTATCCAGCCATTAAAAGCATTGTTTGTATCATACCGCATAGCAGTCAGCGTGACCGTACCATGACGAGGAACTGTGATGGATGTCGCATTTGCCACAGCCTCATCATTACCCTCCTTTGCGGTGACGGAGCCGTAACCGGTTCCACTGGTAGTTATGCTAATAGTATAGGTAACGAGCTGCTCAAATTCCACCTGAACAGTTGTGTCTGCGGACAAGCTGGTTATTGTATAGCTCGTATTTTCTGTTGTAATCGTTGTATCATCAATCGTCCAAGACTTTACCTGGTAACCGCTTACAGGCGTTGCAGTGAAAGTGACGTCCCTGCCAACATTAACTCTGCCAAGACTTTCGATATTCTTAGAGTCTGATATTGCAGAGATTTCACCGTTTCCTGCACTCGTAACGCTGTAGGTCACCACATAGTCATATCTCTCAAAGGTAACTGATACCGAAGTAGCCGCCCCTACCGTTATTTGGCGTGTTATATCGTTGGATGCAAGGGTGGTATCTCCCATCGTCCAGCTTGCAACACGATAGTTGTTTGCGCCACCATTTGCTACGGTTTCAGGTGTTGCGGTAAAGGTGATAACATCATTAGCTGCCGCAGTGCTGCCGCTTGTAAATTCGTTTCCGCTCTTTGTCGCACTAATTGTACCGCCAGTGCCTGTTACATTATAGATGATAATGCAATTTTCATCTTCTGTAAAGCTGGCTGTGACCGTGGTATCTGCTGTAATAGGCAATGTCAAAATGTTTGTGACCACATTGCTGATTTCACCATCTACAGTCCAGCCGTTGAAGGCATAGCCTGCACTAGCTGATGCAGTAAATGTGACTACGGAATCGCCCACAACCTCGGCTGGACTGCCAGCCATTGAGATGCTGTTGATTGCCGCTGTAACAGTACCGTTTACACCGCTGTAAATGACTGTATAGGATACACGTTCAAATTTGACAGTTACTATCGCTCCAATACCAGCGGTTGCTGTGTAGATATAAGTTGTTCCCGTTTCACCGTCCTGCTTCACGCCGTTTACATACCAACCCTCCACCTGATAATCAGCGCTTATCGGTACAGCAGTAAAGGCTATAGTTCCGCCGATGGTCAAGGTATCACCGCTTTTGATTTCAGTGAGCTCGTCGTATTCACTGGTAAGTATCGCACCTGTAATAGTACCATGTGCATCAGCGGCAGAATAGGTGATTTTGTCGCCGATTAGATCATACTGTACCTGAACATTATAGCTAGGCTCAGCTCCCTGAATCGCTGTCAGTGTCAGTGTATTTATATCGGTGATGCAGTTTGCTGTTTCAGCTGTGACTTCAACACCGTTGATGTACCAGTATTTTGCAATATATCCACTGTTGGGTGTCGCCTTAAAGGTAACCACGGAAGCAGGCCATGCTGCATAAGCATCAGAGTAGCCATGGTTCACGATCAAGCTACCATTGAAATTCGTTGTGGGATAGCCGCTCACAGCTTCACCACTATTGTACTTACGAGTGACCTCTGTGGAAATGGAACCATTTGTTCCACCAACTGCACTTCCATTGGTGTCATACACACTGTAAGAAATAGCTACAGTATCAATAGCAGTAAAGCTAGCAGAAACAGTTGTATTTGCTTCTGGCATGATAAACGTATTGCCCAATGCTGTAGTGCTGTTGTATGACCAATCGTCAAATGTGTAGTCAAGGTCGGGGTTAATTGAGGTCAGGGTGATGGTCTCACCTGCAATGGCTTGTCCTTCATCCTTCTGAGTAGAGATTGCGATGCTTCCATTTACAAGGTTACTATCAACAGAAACCGTGTAGAGCTTCGCCGCCGTAGCCACAACCTCCAGATTTGAAGTCACTTGATTTATAGTGTAACTCCAAGTTCCGTCCTCATTTTCTGTGCCGCTGACACCGTTCACGGTCAACGTAGTGATTCGGTAGCCGCTTATCGGTGCTGCGGTTATTACCGCCTTGGTACCGCTTTGAACATAATCTATCGTTTCAGTGCTTGCAGTCTTTCCAATGTAGGTCGCTGGCGAATATGTCTTACTGACAGTCGTATTCGTCAGGTTATAGGTCACGGTTTGTTGAGCCAGAGTAGCGAAATAGACCTTTATCTCTGCTGTGCTGCTGGCTGTAAGGCTTTCGATGGTCAGAGTCTCGCCCACAAAATTGCTGTTGTCGGCGGTCTTGACCGTTACATTGTCAACCGTCCAGTAGGAAATCATATTACCGCTCTCAGGAACTGCGGTGACTACTACCTTTGTACCGTTACCTATGGTAGCGCCGCTGTTAAAGGCAACACCATCACTCGTGGCAGAGGTAATACTGCCTCCGCTGCCAGCGATATAAGTTACCTTGGTAAAGGACATGGGGATGAAACGAGCCGCTACAGTCATGTTTGCAGAAATCGCCTCCAGCGTAAGGACTTTTTCAGGAGATTCATACACAGTATTGCCCACAGTCCAATTTCTGAGCATGTAGTTGGAAGCTGGAATCGCAGTGATGACCACAGTATCTCCTTTATATATATTAATATTTGTTCCAGTTGTGGCAACCGCCGCATCTTTAGGTACATTGCCAGAATAACCAGATCCATTGTAAATCACAGAGTAAGTCAGTTTACCGCCAGAATTATTGGACACGTTAACGGTGTAGCTGCTTGGATTCACCTTAAATACTGCCACTACCGACATTGTCTGTCCCAATTCAGCAACGGTTAATATCTTGCTAATCTCTGCACTGGTCACACCATTGACCTCCCAGTGATCTAGCACATAACCCCATGCAGGTACTGCTGTGAACACAAGTGCTGTACCACCTGATACCGAGCGAGTCTCGGAGAAGTCTGTAATCGCATTGTTAGCTTTGACAATCACTTTATTATTAACGGTTGTACTGGGTTGTGAAACAGAAACAGAAACATCATAGGTGTTCTGGTTTGTTCCAACCTCAACCGTGGTATTAGCTGTCATGGTAAAGATACAATTCGGTTCGCCAATTCCAACTGATACACCGTTTATATACCATGCGGCGATATCCGACAGGCTGTAACCAATTTTTGGTGTGACGGTGACCGATGTGTCCCCTGGTATAGTCACAATACCAGTGCTGGTTGTAGATACCATATTGCTAAAGCCATCATCTAACAGGTATGTACCCTGAAGATTGCTCTGAAGGGTCAGGGTGTAGCTGTCACGCTCAAACACAGCGCTGAGGACTGTTCCAACACTGCCCATGGTCAAGGCGGTGGTGGAGATTCCTGTAGTCTCATCGTAATTGCCTGTGAAATTGCTATTTGTACTGCCGGACAGCGTCCACTCTACAAAGTGATAGCCCTCCGTCGGTGTTGCCATAAAGGTATAATTAGCATTCTGTTGTACCACCGCACCGCTTTGGATTGAATTTCCCACAGCGATTACAGTACCATCGTTCGCTATGTTGTTAGCAGATTGGAAGTATAGTTTATTCTGTGCAAGCTCGTATTCCACAGTGATAGTCGTATTATTGGCCGTGGTCTGATATGCAAAAGTGGTCGACAAGGTATTCGTGGTGGTAGATGTATTTTCTGTCGTCACCGTCCAGCTTTTAACCTGATAGCCAATTTGAGGAGTGGCACGAAGGGTAATTGCTGTACCGCCAGTAAACACATCGCCACGATACCAACTGTTATTGGTTGCCGTTGTAGTCGTACTGACAATATTTCCATTATCTTCCTTTACCTCTGGTCTTAATAATGCCACAGTACCAACAATGGCATTATCACTGCCATATAGCTTAGACACGATGGTCATATCGTATTTTGGACCAGTAAGAGTGTAAGTGCTTGATGCATAAGTAATGTTATAGTTATTGTAATGAGCACCCGGTGTTACATTCGCTGCACCAATAATGGTATATAGACCAGGATCGGTAGCAGGGCTGATTATTACCTGGGTACCAGCAGTATTGTAAGCCTTTACCACCAGACCAAGATTTGCAAGAGTATCTCCATAGGCACTTATCAATTGATTATCTGATGTTACCTTCAAATCACTGTATGTAGGATGGCTGATGCCGATATTGCCAGATACACCAGTCAATGGGTTGTTAAAGCCAATGGTAATATCCTTCTGTGTAACTATAATATCTCGTACTGCAACCTGAATATTATCTACATAAGCCTTAAGCTTATAGTTGCCCACAGCCTTCGCAGTAACGGAGCCGTCAGGCTGGATAAAGTCGGTACATTCCACATATTCATAAGTCGTATAGGTAAAGCTATAGCTATTGTTATAGTCCCACCAAAAGAACCAATAGTACCAATTGTAAGTGACTAATTTTGCCTGCTCCTTATACACCTTGTAGGTTACATTGGAGGTCACCTCATTGTATACTACCTCACCGCTATTCGCGCCTATAGACATCAATTTGGGCGTTATGGTATCGCCGTAGGTAAACGAGCTGTTTACGTTCAACAGATGACCAGTGCTGTTTCCAGCTACATAGTAGACCGAGTCGGAGACCATCAGCGAGCTGAAAACACGACTGCCGCTGTAATATGCACTGATTTCATAGACACCATTTGGCAAATTCACACAAACGCCGTCGTTATCACTGTCGGTAGCCCCTAGATCCAATTTGGCAGTGGTCACATAATCGGCGCTGGCGCTGCCGAGAGCCACGGTGTAAGCGGATTCATAATCTGCCCCTGTTATGGTGAAGGTCACATTGCCAGAGGGAGCAAAAGTATGGTTGGTATGGACAGATTTCAGTGATAGGGACACAGTCTTATCTAAGAGATTCACCGCAAAGCTGTTGTCCACCACCGTCGATGTACGCATGGAATAATCCAACGTGAAGGTGTCGGAATATGCGGAGATATAGTATATCTGCCCCACCGCTTCGTCCTCATATATTACGTTGAAACGACAACGATATTCACCCTCATCAGAAACTCCAGAGGAAAGGAAGGTTTTACTGGATTTTGTTGCCCCAGCAATGTCCTCCCAGCCCGCATCGGTCAATTTTTGCCACTGATACCTCGGTGTCTGGCTGTAGGTCTCTGCAATCGACACTGAAACGGTGCTGCTGGTGTCAGGATAGACAAGCAGCTTATAATCGGTAATCTCGCCGATTACATCTCCAGTCTCCTCATCGTAGGTGTTGGTCGTTGTTGCAGTAACACCATTAAGCGTAATTGTAGGATAACCCTTGTCTGCCTTAGTTCTAGCGGTCAAAATATCGCTCAATATACTAGATGTTGGCACAGCGGCTCGTACAACCTGTATCTGATAATCATAATCAGTATAATCAGCAAGACCTCCGTCCACGTACTTATAGTGACGAATCAGCTGATTATCCAAATCATAGGTGGTATAGCTGACCTGGGATGCGGGAATAAAGGCAAGCTCATAGCTGCCGCTGCCGTCCGGGAACTTATAATAACGATAAATCTGGAAACCCGCGATAGCTGAGGTAGATGGATAGGACCAGGTCAATCCGATTGCCTCATCTGTTGTCAAGGTACTTTCCTGAGCAAAATCCTCTGATAAAGACGGTGGTTCTGTTACATCCTTTACTAAATAACTAACTACGGGAATAGTATTATTGCCAATTTTATAGGTAAAGGTAAACAACTTCCATGCATAGTAATATCCATATTCCTCCGCCTCTGCTGGCATATTATATATGGAGCCTGAATAAGTGCTGCCCTCGGAGGTGATAGTTACCTTGCTGGAGCCATGCTCATAGCCAGCTGTAACGCCTAATATAAAGTCACCTGGACCTGCACCAATTTGAAAGTCCACTGTGTTGGTGTTGGTAAGACCATCACTGTTCTCCTCTGTGATAGCAATCTCTTGAGTGACGCTAGCACCCACTGCGCTGTAATCAACGCCAGCCCAGTTGCCATCGTATTCAGTTACATCACTATAGCCCGCCGAGCTGCTCGGATAGGTAGATGGATCACCCACTGTATGGGTTAATACCGTTCCAGCAATTTGGGGAAGCTCGTTATAGTCCGCAGCAATTTTCTCGTATTTCTCTAGAGAAAGTACTACCACTGCCGCCGTATGCGGCAGATTTACCGACATTTTCTGTATATCGTAACCGGTCACTTCACCGGTACTTTCATTAATAATAGGCACATGGGAATCAAAGGTATAGTATTCCATAGGGATTGAGTAGAATACCACTGAATCTTGTCCCACCACGGTCTCATAGGAGATTGTCATCTCCACCATGGATGCTTTGGTGGTATCCCACGTCCATCCATGAGTATATGCAAGCTCCGTCTCCATACCTGCCACTTTCGTGCCGGTTATGGGTATCTCAAAGTCGTGTTCATATGACACATAAGCACCAATGCTCAGTGTGTTGGAGGTTGTATCTTCCGTACCGTCCCCCATTGTTTTGCTATAACTGGTGGAGGACTCCATATAGCTACCGCTAAGCTCGTCACTGCTCAAATCTTCAAAATGTGGAGCGGAGGACAGCACTGCCAGCACCTCTGGGTCGGAGTAGATGACGCCGTGCTCTCCAGTGTAGCTAATATAGGAAGTATCGTTATCTGAGTTCAGCTTGCAAAAGGAAGTGGCGGAGTTTACAAGACGTCGATTGACGTCCATGCTAAAGTTGTAGCCCGTGATCGTGTTTGTGGTAGAGTCTACCACCTCAGTCAACTTGCCCTTCACCGCCGCCATGACGGTTTCTGAGGGAAGCGAAAAATGCTTGTATTCCGTTACAGTAATCCAAGGCGTATAGCCCCACAGCCAGAACCACCAAGCTTCATAGTCTCGGACTTCGTAGCTTACAGTGGTCTCATAACTCTCTGGGGAATAATTTAGCATGACCTGCAGGGTCTGTGCGGTTTTACCAGTAAAGTCAGCGGCGACTATACCGTATTCCGTATATAGACGACCATTAGTGTTTCTGACCCAGTCATAGTCCAAGCTGGCATCTTTATTAAAGGTAGTGTTCTGATCCAGTGCCGCCATAATATCTAGTCCCTTGTTGCCGTACTCGATGATGAGACTATCTATATATATATTAGAAGGATACCCGACGCCCCTCATATTGACAGCAGCAATATTGGCTGCCATTGTAGGCTTGCTGAAGAAAACATTGTTGTGACTTGACATTGCTGGATAAACATATACCTCCTCACCTGAATCATTTTCCTCCTTGGAAAATAAGTCAAAGTTTTTTGCCACGCTCTGTAGGAAGCTGTCACTATCGCCATTGTAAGTATATACAGCCACAAAGCGGCTATAGATATTGCCTCCAGCGATATCGCTGTTTAGCTGACCCCCCAGGATCAAATCGTCCACATTATCGCCATCAATGTCGCCATTGGCAAAGGAAGCACGGACAATCTGGGAGTTGTTATATTTTAAATCAATACTCATGGATTTTTGCAGCATGGATGTCTTGGAACCGCAAAGGATCACGCCCTTGCTATCGGTGTATTTATTAGGGCCATAGTAATAACCCCAGGTAAGCGCCAAATCGCTAGTACCGTCCTGATTTAAGTCGCCGCTGGTCAAGGAGACCATGTTGGACACATATGGGTTTTCAATAAAGTAGTAAGTCCATGCCTTTTTCCAGTGGGAAGAATCAAGATAATATGTAGAGGCATTAGTGATATTAAAGGTATCCTCAATCTGCAAATCGTAGATTTCTACTCTGGAGCTATCCTGCTGTGGCACATAAACAGCCACCTCATCCACACCATCACCGTCATAGTCGCCAGTAGTAATCTGTAGATAATTCTGCATCAGGTAAGAATCAGTGTTGAAATCCTCATTCATCTGATTTCCAGTGTTTCCTATTATTTTGCTAGTGCTAAGAAGCTCTATAGCTGTGGCGCTCTTTTTATTATTAACTGGATCGGAGAAATACAGGTACAAACCACCGTTTGCACTCATTGCCCCTGCAGCCACAGTAACTGTCTGACCATTGCCACCAGTTGAATCCTTAATGAAGTTTCCCGAATCAGTAGCTGTGGCTTTGTAGCTGCCGGTAGTAACAATGTTATTTGAACTACCCTGTGAGCTATAGAAGTTTTCCCACGTTCCGCCTACAGCCTTATTATGACCGTAGAGGGTACTAGACAAGTTTTCCTGTACAAACAACTCATAGACAGGGTTCACCGTAGACGTGTCCCGTCCGTAGGGGTTGTCGGTGCTGTCCATATCCACGCCATCTGGGGTTTTAGAAGTGTCTATGCCCAGGGCATCAAGGGCGTTCATGTCGCTGATGTCTGTGTCATCGCCAGTGGTCGCAGCTACCGGTATAGTGAACGTGGGCAACATGGTCACTATCATACAAAATATCAAGAGTAATGATAATATCCTTTTTCCTCTCATCGAATAATTTCCTCCTTTTTTACTTAAACAGAAAGCTCTGTTAGAAATTTCACATTGACTAATATAAGTAGTGTTTTTGTGCGTATCTCAAATTTCGGCTCATACGCTCACAAAAATGGTTTAATAGATACGGTAATATACCACAGCCTGTAAAAAGTCCTTAGTCGCGTGCTGCTAATATAGTTAACGAATCTTATTAAACCTACATTTATATATAGACTGTCCTGATAAAAGTAAGACAGCATAATGCCTTCTTCAGAAAAATTATAAGAATACAAACAAGAATCACATCATTTTTAAAGTGTCAAACACGTGGCTAGAAATGCCCTTGGTCTATTAGTAGAACATACCTTCATGTATAATTTGCAGTTATAATTTTAAACTACATTCATATTTGTTATTATTATATCACGAATTTGTCGAAATAGGAAAAATAATGTAGAAATTTATCGTTTGTTGTAACAACCGAGCAGCCAGTGTAGAAGCGATATCTTCTTGTGAACAGGATTGCTTGTTTTTCAACCTTTTCATGTTGCTTATCTAAATATACTTTATTACCATATCCTGGTCTTAGTAAATATCCAATGATGCTCTTTCCTTTGCAAGTCTCTCCATTATTTGTATGAAAATATATCCTAATATAATGTATATTATTCCTAGTAGTATTTCCTGTCTCATAAGGCTGAACACCTGTGGCAGACTTGCTCCCGTCATCAAAAGGTTTGCTGCCTTGATGCTTCTTGTTATTGGCAGGCAATAAGCAAATTTCACAACGATGCCAGGCAGCCATTCTATAGGAAAGTTAGCTCCGCTAAAGACCGTAAGCAGCATAGCAAAAATATTCATTACAAGGTTCATATTACTTGCAACCATGCCGAAGCTTCCTAGGAAAAGTCCGAAGCCTACTGCTGAAAACATTGCAATTATTGCAACTGTGAAGAACAAAAGCATGTTTACATTTTGAAAGCTTACGTTAAACAATATGCTCCCTATTAACAGGCCTATTGATACTGTAAAAAGTGAGTCAATTATATGTACAAAGCCTCTCTGAAAAAATATTAGAAATTTGTTTGATGGTGCGGCTATCACTATTTTAAGCGTTCCATAAAATCTCTCTGTGGAAAACACGTTCCCTATCCCAAAAATACAATTATATATACAAAGTAAAAATGAATTTCCTATTACCCATCTTGTCAGGTCATTTGTATTATAACAATATTTTGCAAGCAAACAGAAAAATATAAGCTGGAATATAGGATTTACTACCTTTACAAAGAAGTATGTTTTAGGCTCTATCCATCCGAAAAGTGCTTTAAAGGAAAGCCACGATTGAACAAAGAATCTTTCTATGCTTTCTATTACCATAACTAACTTACCTCCAAAGTAGCTTTTATTCTAGCTCGTTTGTCAATTACATCAAATAAAATATAAGAGAGTATAAAATAAACCGCAGTTAATATTAACAATATGCCCAAGCTGTTGTAAAAAACCTTAGAGTCAGATATACCATTAACACCTGCTCTAAGCACCCTTACAGCCCACGTAGGTGAAAGTATGTAGCTTAGGGGCAATATCCACTTTGGCAGTATCTCTATGGGAAATAACACTCCGCATAAGATGTATATAGGATATTCTATGCAGTTCATTAGCATTCTGGAGTTTCTAGACAATGTAAATATAGCAGAAAAAGCAAGAGATATCCCTATAAATGATAATATCGTTGCAAGCATTCCGATTACAAATTTCAGTGGATCACTTATATAAACTTGACCTCCAAAAAATACTTTTACGATACCAAAGGAAATTGTAAAGGGTACCAGCCCCAATAATGTATTCCCCAGTATTTTCCCGAACATTATAAGCTTAAAACTTGTGGGAGTACAATATATTACTTGAAGCGTTCCCATAAATCTTTCTCTCTCTATATCCCCTGCCGATGAGAAGCAGATACAGCTCCAAAGTGAAAGTATACCTGTTCCTAAAACTACATAGGAGATAAAGTTCTCATGCCCTGAATTTTTAAACATCATATATGTTAATATAGTATATATAATAGGTTGAATAATCAGACAAAACTTGTACATAGGTCTTGCAAAGGACTGCTTCATCTGTAGGCTGAAAGTGCTAGTTATTGTCTCTATACTGTTTATCATGCATTACCACCAACCATTCTTACATATACATCCTCAAGTGTTGTCTCTCTCTCATTTACAGAAAGTACATTGTTGTTTTTCAATATACTTAATACTTCTTGTATAATATTTCTCGTTCTTTCAAAATGAATCTGAATTATTTGACACTGATCTTGTTTTTTAATTGATATTGTATCTACTCCGTTTATTTCTTTGATTGCTTCTATTTCTTTTTCATATGCTCCTAATACACTTACTTCAAGTACTGAAGTTGTACTATTATTCCTTTTTAAATTTTCAGGAGTATCTAAAGCTATTATAGTTCCCTTATTTAGTATGGCAATTCTATCACATAGCTCATCGGCTTCATACATGTAATGAGTAGTCAGCAATATTGTCTTGCCTCTTTTCTTGAGCTCCTTTATTATTTCTCTCAGTTCTCTTGCTCCAACGGGGTCTAAGCCTATTGTGGGTTCATCCAAAAATACTATTTCGGGATCGTTTATCAGTCCTCTTGCTATCTGAAGCCGTTGTATCATTCCCTTTGAATAGGTTTCTACTTTTAAATCTGCTTTTTCTGACAATCCAACAAGCTTAAGAAGCTCATCGATTCTTGTTTGTCTTGTCTTTTTATCAATTTTGTATAAATTAGCAAAATAAATCAGATTATCTCTTCCTGACAATCTTCTGTATACTCCAAGCTCTCCTCCGAATATAAAGTTTATATGCTTTCTTATTTTTTTCTCTTCACCAAATGTATTATATCCTTGAACTTTGCATTCTCCAGAGGATGGTGCCAAAAGAGTAGTCAGAATTTTGATTGTCGTGGTTTTCCCTGCTCCGTTTGGTCCTAGCAGTCCAAATATTTCTCCCTTCTCAACTTCAAAGGATATTCCGTTTAGAGCATTTACTTTTACTTTCTTATTTTGTATCCAGCCTCTAGATACTTCATATTCCCTCGTAAGGTTATTTACATATATTTCTTTATACATTGCTCTCCCCACCCTTTTGTGCCTTATTATAGTGATAAGCATAGCTTTTTATTGTCATAAGTACCAAAGGCGAATTATATATTGCATGTGCGATAATACTCGGCAAAATGGACTTTGAAGCTATAAAAAGAACAGAGCTTATTACACTAAATAAAATCTGTATAGTATAATCATAAAAATTAAAAGCCTTATTCCATTTTACACCAAAATGATTAAGAAAAAATAGTAGACAGCTCAAAACCACAGAAAAAAAATACAGCTTATCATTTACATATCCTATCAAAAAATTTCTAAAAAATATTTCCTCTCCAGCTGCCGCTCCCAAAAGTATACCTATTTGAGTAATAAAATCTATCTTATCTCTTCGAGGCGTAAACTCTATCATTTCCTTTGAAAGAACTATTCTCCATTCATTTAACTTAGGCAATATCAAAATAATACCGAACATAAAAGCTGCTACGCACCAATACGCCAAATTAGAAGCTTTTAAATTCATCCTGAAATCTGTCAAGAGTGGAAGCAAAAAGGGTATTACATACATGCTCCTTCTTATAATTGTTGAACTTATTATATATTTTTTTGAATAAATTCTTTTGGCATTCCCTGCGGCTATTATTATTAGAGTCCAAAAAATAAGCACAACCAAGTATTTCGTATTACATAAATAGGCTATGATGCCAAGTATCAAGACACTAAACCAAATTATTGTTTCATTTAATTTCATTACAAATGTGTCTTTCATAAGCTTATTCACTTTCTAAAATAACATTATTCTTATTCATTTCATTGATAAAATTCATAACATCTTCTTTTATGACTTCAATGTCTGCATTATATTCAATTGCTATCTCATTTACTATGCTGTCAATTGTATTTTCTCCGTTTAGGCTATTCCAAACTATTAATGCTATTTCGTTAAGCTCATAGCATTGATTGTCTCCGAAAAGTATATCTCTGTTGCTTATTTTCCTCACTCTGAATACTATGTTGCGTTTGTATATTTTTGTTTCCATCTAAAATTCCCCCGCTTGTCCAATTTTACTCACTATTTCATTAGAAAAGTCTATTATTTTTTCAGCATTTATTCTAAGGCTTTTATCATTATCTAACTTTTCCTCGAAGTATAACTTTTTAAATTTTTCATATACTTTTAAAGCATCGCTGTCATAAAAAGCAAGATTTTTTATTTTTAGAGGAATCCACTTATCTCTATCAATAGAAGTTTTGTTATAAAATATATATGCCTTCATGGTTTCCATTAATATACTTCTAGCAATGCTGACAGCAACCTCCAAATTACCACTATCGATATTGCCCACTACATCCTCGTAATTTACATCAATCTTATTAACTGATACTCTTGTCATAAACTTATAAAAATTCTCTTCTTTAAAATTACGCCTTACCTCATCAAATTTATCATCATTATAAATTGGTACCCCGTTTATAAATCTGTGAATTAATGATGTAAAATAGTATAAATCAAGTCCGTTTGGCAGGTTAATTACATTAAAAATTCTAGTGTCGTCTGAAAAAGTAACATTGTTAATCTGCTCAAGCAGATCATATATAACCACTTTTGAATATATTTCTATATCAATACTTATTCCATGCAATTTCTTAAATTGTGTTTTTATTTGATCTCTATCATAATCTAATAACGATTTCTCTATTTTATCGAAATCGTCAGCTAGTATAAATACATCAATATCAGATAATTTGTTTCCCATTCCCTTGGAAAGCTTGTTTCTACTTCCTTCTATTAGTGACCCACTTAAATATATGATATCTTCTTTTTGAAATTGCAATATGCTTAAGATATCATTTTTATTAATGGTAATATTCCGCTGTTCAATATGAATATAATCCATCACAAATCACCCCTAAAATATTATTTAGAATAGACAAGCAACTAAGTTGCTTGCCTATTCTCTGACCTTCTGTCTACATATGCTCTGATGCACTACACATAAGTTAAACCGACATTTGTAGAACACCACATACAGGTTGTGTTTTATTAATTCCTGTTTTGTGGTTCTCTTTTGCACTTTTCCAACAACATAGTATAGCTATGTTTATGCTTCTAGTGATAAAGCTGCTGGAAGTTGTACTTTCTTAGCTTTTGGTGCTACATAATTTTTCATGTTTTCACCTCCCCAATTCTATTGTGCTTTATAAATAACTTGCACTATCTCTTAGATCAGTTACTTTAAGTATTGAACACAAAATTCTGATCAAAGGTAGACAAGCTATTTGCTTAAACAATCATTCTTCCTTATAATTTACTATTCTGGTATTATTATATTAAGCTGACTTTTACAACTACATTAAGGAGGTTTATTCTATTGATAGACAAAGATGATGTAATGCGATTTATGCTGGAGGCTATTAAAGCTTCATATAAATCTACCTGCTTTAAACGAGAAATCGGAGCGGTTATTGTAAAAAACAATGAGGTAATTGCCTCAGGCTCCAGTGGAGGCAACAGCAGTTATACTCATTGCAAGGGTATAAATTCCAAATCAATAGGTAAATGTCATTGGAAAACTCTTGCAGCCGAAGAGGCAAAAAAACTTGGTATAAAAAACACCGATCCTATGTTTGAAGTTATAAAGAAGGAGTTTCATATATATTGTCTTTCTTCGTGCGCCGAAAGAGCGGCTATAACTAATGCTGTGAACGCTGGTCATTATGACTTATATGGTGCTGTATTGTATTGTACGACCTATCCCTGTCCTCGTTGTGCCAAAGCTATAAGAGACCATTTTATTAAGAAGGTATATTTTATTAATGAATACTATCCCGACACAACTCTTTGCCAAGACACTGAACGTATTTTCTTAGAGGCGGGCATAGAGCAAATACAAGTTACCGTTGAAGGAGAACTTGGTCTTAGAGGCACGAGAACCTCCTATGAATATATTCCTGATTAAGTTCTAGCAAAAAGATAGCTTTTAAACTGCTGCCAAATTCCTATGCTGCTCCAATATGTTACCATTTTATCCACCGAAATCTCGGATATTGTAGCAGTAAACCCACTGGGTATAAAAATCTGTTCCATAGGAGTTCCACATCCCCTTCCCTTTACGGTTGACAATGTTCCATGGTATTCTCCACAAAAAGTTACTGGCTTTTTACCCGCTTCGCAATATGACAGACAGTCCTTTATAACCACCTGTCTATTGTCTTTATCTTTCATTAAGCTAAGCAGATCATCGGCACTCAGCCACTCATTAATATATTTAATAAATGGTCCTGGAAAGCCTTTCAGTGCACTAATATGTAAGCCTGCATCAGTTACTATAACAGGTTGATGTAACTGCTCATACGCCCATTTTGCCGAGTATTCCGCAACCACCGCAACCTCAGTGCTCTGAATTTCGGGAGTGGGCATAGATCTTTGTATTAGCTCTATATCTGTGTCCTCAAATACTCTTTTTGCCACTTCAAATTTTACTTGGTTACTTGTTAGATAAATTAATTGCTCATTTTTTTTCAATTATTTCACTCCATAAAACTATATTTGGTCATCTTAAGCGACTTCCTATATGTGCGATGTTTATAGTCTTTTCAGTTTGTTCAATTCGTTTTATTATATCTTCGGAGGCGAAATCTATATTAAAGGTATTAACTGCTTCTTCTTTATATGCGGTTAACAGCTCCTCACTAGCTTCGGCTCTATTCAACATCTCTTCAAATACGTCATAGCATCTTATATCCATAGACGTTCGTAATTCAATCAAAGCCTCTTTAATCGATTCACCCTGTATATGATATATTTTTTCCAGTGACCTTATTCTGTCACGAATATATAATATTTCCTTTAGAAAAATTTTGTAATTACTATATACCGATTGAACCCTCGGGTCTTTGAATATAAAGCTATAGTTTTCATTTAAAAGCCCTTCCTCATGAAGCTGGTTATAAATCATGGTATGTGGGTAGATTATCAAAATTGTGCAAAGCTTCTTTGGAGGTATCTTATACTTCCTAAAAAAGCTTAACTGTACCTTAAGCTCCTCAATAGTAGTATAGGGATTAAAAATAATTGTTCCTATACGCATACGCAGCTTGCTATCTGGAACTGTTGAAAAGCCTAATGAAAATAATAAGTCCAAGGCATCCTTTATCTGCTTGCAGTTTATTCCTTTACCAAACAATTCAAGGTCTTTGTCAATAAAGGATTCAACACCGATGTACATATGATAAAGTCCAGAAGCTTTTAATAGCTCAATGGCTCTTTTGTTTATTCCATCTATTCTAACTGAAATAGTTATTTGTGGTCTAAATGAAAGCTTTTGAACCTTTTCATAAAATTCCTCAATTCG
This sequence comes from Lutisporaceae bacterium, assembly GCA_049684915.1. GTDB lineage: Bacteria > Bacillota > Clostridia > Lutisporales > Lutisporaceae > GWB2-37-7. The sequence continues at coordinate 27,892 of JBAVGO010000125.1, forward strand.
TTTTATGCCTGCATCCTTAGGAAGCATAAAATTATCATCATCCAAGGAAAATTTAGTAATGCCATATTCCTTGTTAACACTAACCATCTCTTCTAATATATTGTCTACGGATCTGCACCTGAAATGCTTTCCATCCTGTTTACTGTAATAGGACATTATAGAGCAGAATTTACAATAATGGGAGCATCCCCGTGTTGTTATTAAGGAAGCCGTTGCTCCGCTTCCCAGCAGCTCTATTTGAAGCTTCAATATATCCCTTGCCATGAAGGGTAAGCTGTCTATATTATCTTGTAAAGCTCTTTTCCCATTGAATATAATCTCATTACTATCGTTTCTATAAGCTAAGCCCTTTATTTCACTTAGGGAGCTTTTATTCTTAAGTGCCAGCATCAACTCCAGCAGCGTTTCCTCGCCTTCGCCTATGGCAGCTGAACTGATATCTGGATATTCGTTCAAATAATATTCGTAGTTTAGACTAACATCTTGACCACCTACACAAATATGTCCGTCGAACCCCTTTTCACGAAGCTGTCGAATCAGCCAAAAAACATGCGTGCGGTACTCTGTAGCCAGAACCGATATACCTAGAACCTTAAATCTCAGTCTAAGCAATCTCTCTAAATGCTCCTTTAACTCTCCACCGAAATAAGCAGGATCATATATCCCTACGCTAAAGCCTCCGCTTCTTACATAAGAAGCCAGATAACATATTCCGATGGGCTCAACTAACAGCCCCGTTGCAAATTGTGTATTAAGCAATAATAGATCAACTTGTTCCAAATCCTTCAATTGCTCCATGAACCTTTCCTCCATATTCTTTTTATAAAAACTCTAGTCCTTTTAATAAAAATCAGTAAGTGAACAGGCGTCTAAATAGAGCTCATAAAAGCGAACTATCTGCTTATATATATTAGGAAAAGTATGTAATTCTTTTATTTCATCTAATTCAAAAAAGGCTATTTCCTCTATTTCATCATTAGTCAGCATATTTCCGCCTATTATTTCACACGAAAAGAAAAGATTGTACCTGTGAAAAATCTGCTTGTATACACTATCATAAACTGCTAAAAGCTTATTCGCTTTTACATCATAGCCTGTCTCCTCTTTAATTTCTCTTATAACCGACTGTGCAGGTGAATCATTAATTTCTGCATATCCCCCCGGTAATGTCCACAGCTTGTTTTTTCGCTCTTTTACAAGCAAAGCCTTTGAATTATTAAATATTACTCCCCTTACAGTAACTTGGGGCGTTGCGTATCCTACATTTTTATCAAAGGTGGTTTCTATATATTCAACAGTTGCCGATGTGGATTGAGATAACATCTCTGCTGCAACTCTTTTTACCGTATTGTACCGCTCTACCTCTCCAGGGTTTTTGGCATAGAACAAGCCTGTCTGTGATACTCCTTGCAATGCTCTACACCATTTAAGCCATTTTTGCTCCTCCATTACCCTAACCTCCTGTCCATAACAGACAACACCTCATCAGTAAGCTCCTTTATGCTTTTAGAGGCATCCAAGCTCTCCCAGTTGTTTTCTATTGAATATCTTTTAAGATTGTCATATATTTTTTGCTGGTAGCTTATAAAGGTTTCCTGCCTAGCGTCAATATTTCCATTTTGAAGAAAGCCGAAATCCTTTCTTGAGTGCTTTTCTCTTCTATGCCATGTTTTGCTTGCAGGTATATCCATAAAAAATGTCAGATCTGGTATTTCTACATCTTTGTAGCAGCTTAACAGGTGCTCCCTATTAATTTTATCCGCCAGCTCAAATCTAGCAATTCTTTTATATATCCATGAATCAGCTATTACTATTGCTTTTTTTCGAAGAGGCTCAATAAAATTATGTGATACTATTGTATGCCACGTGGCATTTAGATATATCCAGCATATAGGCGGTACCTCCGTTAGGTCATCTCCGACATTACATTTCCAGAGCAATGAGTCCAAAAGCTGTAGTCTATTGCCTATAAATGTATTTGGGTCGTAGTCAATATCTTTACGATTTATTATATATACGGTATTATTTAGTTTTTCTAATTCCTGCTTAAGTGAATAGGCTAAGCTTGATTTCCCTGATGCATCTATGCCTTCAAAGGTTATGAAAGTGCAGCTTCTCATATTTCCCTCCGTTTATCAACCTGATAATTACTTTTTTGCAGTTATATATAGAGTACGATTGATTCTTTTGGGGTTTACTATGGTACTATCTACATCCCAATTACTAATACTTTGGAAACCGTTTTGTTTAAGTAAAAAACTTAAATTGTCAAAATTATAGCTCCAAAAATGAGGTGTATATTTATCATCATTATATTGATCTCTAAAATGATAATTTAGTAAATCTAAATATGTATTAAGTGTACAACCCCGCTTTTTCTGCCACCTATCGGCAGTTTCAGTGAAATAATTCGTATCATTATTTGTATAAGCCATAATTGCCGCCTCACTGTCTGGGACACCAATCACCAATTGTCCACCAGGCTTTAGAACTCTATAACATTCTGATAAAAATTTATTAACAGATACAGGATAGTCAATGTGCTCTAGAAAATGCTCTGAAAAGATAAATTCAAAACTTGCAGCTTCTAAAGGAAGTCCCTCTCGTATATCAAATATAATATCCGCTGGAGGAAATATATCAATATTGATAAATTCAGGTAGATAATACTTGCCTCCCCCGATTTGAAGCTTCTTTGAAGCTTTATGCTGTCCCTGCTCCAGCTTTTCTGCCCCTTCTTTGTGGTTTTTATGAAGCTCGGTCTCTTTAGGAACTTTTTTAAGGGCAACAGAAAGACCATACGATATATTCTGATCCTCAAGACATTCAGACACAATCGCTATCAATTTATCAATTTTATCCATATGCTTCACCTTACAATATTTAAATTTTGCTCTTCTACTACTCATATCTGGAGTTATTATTTGATCTCATAAATGAGTAATTTATATCCACTAATCTTGGTATTATGTGAATATCTAAGGGTTGTCCTTTATTTAGATAGAAGAAACCATCTTTTTCATAGAATCCTTCACATTCGAAAATTTTATAATGTATATTATCTACAAAAGCAGGGTTTATGCCCATTTCACCCTTTGGTATTACTCCATTAAAAGGAATTACGATATTTTTCTCGTTCCAATAGTTCCATACCTCAAATGCCTTTAGCTGGTCAAAGTAAAATGAAAGGTCTGAGTATCTGCTACAGTTTTTTATTTCTCGATGCAAGGTGTGCCCTGCAAGAGGAATAAGCCCCTTTGGTAACCTGTTATCCGATATGCATATATCTTTACTGTCTTTAACATCATATAGAAAATTACTAAACACCAAATCTACTATTATTTCTACTAAATTTTTAAGAAATTCGTTTGAATCAAACTCTTTTATTATTTTATTTTTCTTAATATAATTTATAATCATATTTATATCCGGATTAAATTTTCCAAGCTCAAACTGTCCCCAAAATTCTGGATACAGATAGAATAATAAATCCTTGTAATGCCAGTTGTATAATTCTTTTTTGGATTTATGCAGCTCTGTAATATCATCATTTTGATATAACATAATATAATGGGATAGTGCTTCAAAATAGGTATATCCCATTATGGGCAGAGCTTTTATACTATCTTTAAACAGCTTGAAATAGCTTTCCACTTCCCATTCTTCCACCCTTTTTGATAGCAACTCCATATTTGCTGCAAGAAAATCATATGCACCTTTGAGTCTGTACAGCATTGATTCCTCAATGGCTTGTCTCTCATTTTGGGTTAGTAAATGATGCAGCTTTTGAAAAACATTGTAATGTATATTCCCAAGCTTCAGGTAATTAATACCTTGCAGATTGGTTCTACCCTTTTCTTTCATATCTACTTCTATTATTAGACCCCTTGTTTTGTTTTCTGTTGATGTTGACTTAGTTATAAAATTTTCTTCCCGCTGCTTTAATTTGCTTCTATAGCTTAATACATTTGGAGCCTCTTTAAGCCAATAGTAGCTTCCTAAATTATGAAGCCTCATTTGCTCGCCTTCCTTAAAAATAGGCGTGCAATAGATACTTCCTACCATGCAGCCACTGCTAGGATAAATAGACTTCTGCTCTATTATATCTTCATAGCTGTTGGTAACATGGAACAAGCTTATTGTTTGATTTTCACGCAAATATGAGAATATGCTGTTTTGACTCATCAATTGATGTCTGTTGCTCTCAAATTGTTTGTATGAATTATGAACTTGTCCCCACATTTTATTGCTCCTTATTACACAAAATAGTAAGCACCTCATTGAGGTCTACTGCTTCAAAATCCGGTTGAAGCTCTATGCTGGAATAATCCTTTAAACCTTTTTGATTAATCCATATAGCATTTATTCCAAAGGACTTGGCTCCCATAATATCAGTATCCAATAAATCGCCTATATGGATAACCTCTGGAAGACAAACCTTTTTATAGTTCAAAATAGATGAAAACATTAGTGGATGGGGTTTATTGAAACCGACTTCATCAGAAAAAATTAAAAAACTAAAATATTTTAATATTCCATATAAATCAAGTACCTGCCTTAAGGTCTTGCTTGATGTAAGTCCCGTATCAGAAATGATCGCAAGTGTATACTTAGAGCTAAGCTCTTCCAATACATAATTGACATTGTCAAGTAAAGGTGGAGGGTTGTTAAGTACCACAGCTTGAAATTTAACTAAAATCTCATTTTGTAGCTTTATAGATATATTAATTCCAAGACATTCTTTTATCAGATAGTTCATTCTTTCATGTTGAGTAACAAAACGATTATTCTCACTATGTCTAACAGTGTCTAAGTAATTGTTCATTACCTTATATGCCTTCTCTAGTGTCTCATAAGAAATATTTATATTGTTGCTTTTTAGTATATCAATAAGCATCATTAATCTATCTTCTTTATAGGATACATTCTTAATCAAAGTACCCCACAGGTCAAAGGTAACTACTGAAATCATAATTTACCTCCAATGTCATATGTGAAAATTGCCACAGTGTGCTGCTTCCTTTTGCAGTAAATTTATTTCATCTATCTCACGTTTATATATATGATAAGAATCAATAACATGTACATAACTGCCTCTTTTTAACGAGAGACACTGTGCCGCATGATTTACAATCGAATAATTTATAAACATATTCATTAATAAAATACCATATGCATTGTTAGCCCTCATATGTGCACTCCCATTCAAAAAACCATTTGTTACTCTTAGGCACATATACATCATGCAGGGCATTTTGTACCCGTTTTTTTTGGGCAATGTAATTATCGCTTGTTTTGTATGAGGTTTATTTGACAGCGTATTAATTATGCTCTCTAGCTGACCGTTTTTTAATATATAGTCCGAATAATAATCAAATTCTGATACTGCCTGTTGATTACCGTTAACTCTGTATTTATCATAATCAAAATCAGTAATAAAACTATCCCCTTGGATTTTTGGCAGCTCTTCGTCAGAAAAAAGCTCAAATAACGCGTTTGCTTCACAATATATTTTAGGATCATTTTGAATAATATTTTTATCACTCAAAAGCTCATCAAAACCGTCTAAATAAGCTTGTACTATATTGTTTGATGTTATCTTAATCATATGAATCCCCTCTGACAATATATGTATTACCAGTTTACTTTAATTGTATAGCAAAATGCCTTATATGTCAATTATGCCATTATAATACATATAATGGCATAATTGCTTTAGTTCTCAGAAAGATAAGAAGTGCAAGGATTACTTACATGCAGCAACAACGAACATTTCACCATTATCAATTTCAATAATTGTTTCCAAGCCCAAATTTTCAAAATATCCTCTAATCACATTTATCTGCGGTAAATTATCCTCTGCAACTGCTTCTGAAGCACTTTTATGAATATTATTTATTGCTTCTCTACTTTGAGAATGGCAAATTACAAGCTTACCACTTTGTTTCAGATACTTGCCTAAAATTTTTACTGCAAATTCCTTGTCATCAAAGTGAGGGAAAACCGAATAACAGATTACATAGTCAAAATATTCATTTGGTAAATCAACCTCTAATACATCACCACAAACAAAAGAAACATTATCATACATATGTTTTCGCTGTGCAACCTCTAGCATTCTATCGGATACATCAATTGCAGTAATTTCACCTTGCTCTCCAACTTGTTCTGCTAGCAATTGTATAAGAACTCCTGTCCCTGTCCCAACATCAAGTATATTTGCTCCATATTTAATATTAAGTAAATCTAAAATATACTTTATTTTGTTCATATCATGTTGACAAACACTATCCCACTTTTCTGCCATTGAGTTAAAGAAGTCCCTTTGAGTAATCAAGATGTACTACCGTTCCTCACTATTAAGTTATTTTTTTGTAAAGCCAAGATTATTCCAGGAATAAAGACTATTTGAAGAATAATGCCTGGTATTCCTTGCGTAATTCCTACTATTATAAACACAAATGGATTGGGCAATTTAGCCATGAAGAATGTTGCTAGAACCCAAACAACTACAGATGAAACAATCCTACCGACTATCATACTACATATAAGTGAGATATAGACATTCGATTTAAATTTCCTATACATAAGACTAGAAAATGCACCATATGTAGCCAATTCAAAAACCATAAATGGTAATACCGGAAATCCCGGTGGCATACCTGTGAGAAGTGAGCTTAACATTGGAATGATTGCACCTACTGCAATTGCAAATGGTAAGCTAACAACAAATCCAGCGATAAGGACAGGAATGTGCATAGGTAAAAATGTTGAGCCTGCACCGAATGCATGAAAAATAATGGGTAAAATTATTCCCAAAGTGATGAAAAGACCTGACAAAACTATTTCCCTTATTGATTTGTTTAGCATGTAATACCTCTCCAATTCTCAATTATAAATTATAATATCAATAACTATTCTTATGTGAAAACCCATCATTCAATACTACAATTATAACTTCAATACAAAGCAAAGTCCATATTATGGAACTACACTCATGTAGATATAAAGTGCCAGGCACCGAACATAAGAACTTATTTGTTCCTGTCTTGAAAAACATACCCTACTCTGTTGTATTTTCAATTATAGTACTTACTATATTTATTGTTTATCTTATGCATTAGTTTTGCAGAAGAGTTTCAAATATCTGTATTATAAAATGGTAATGGTTATCCATAAACACATAAGCAAACATATTGAACTCTAACCCTTCTTAAGCTCTTTTACTTCCTTTAAAAAGTATTCCTTGTCTATGTTATCCTTGAAAATATACTCCTTATTGTTTCCTCTTGCTATTACATGATATATTCCACCCTTATACTCTTCTCTCCAAAGTCTTCCCATAAAAAGATACACCTCCTGCTACCACTTAGCAAAAGATGCGTCTTTTTGTCAATATGTTCGTATGTTCGGTGCCTGGCACTTGTGGGTTATAAACTCTTTTATTCTTTAATTATCTCGAGAAATTTATATCCGTTTCCTCCATGCCAATTCACTAGTTCGGTTATGCCTTCCTTTTTACCATCAATTACACCATTTAACCTAGGTATCACCAAGTCAAGTATTTGTGTCCCTCTTTCAATACCAATATACCTTCTTCTCATTTTATGTGCAACGGCGGCAGTAGTACCAGAACCCAGATATGCATCTAATACTAAATCATTTTCATTTGTCGCAATTTCTAATATTCTCTTTATTAATTGCTCTGGTTTGGGTGTATCAAAGACAACTTCTTGTGGAAACAAACTTAGTATATGTTTTTTAGCACACTTTGTGGTTCCAACATCTTCTCCAAACCAAAGAGTTTCTGGGGTAATCCCATCTTTTCTATCATACAAGAATTTTTTTGTTCTTGGAACTCCATTTCCACCATTTCCAAACCATATATTATTATTGGATATTTCCTGCTTCATTTTCTCTTCATTATAAACCCAGCATCTTCCATTTGGCAACTTATGCACTTTTCCATTAGGTGCAATTATTTCATAAAATTGACTTTTAACACCATGTCCAGATTGCACATGTGCTGTTACTGATTGCCAAAGGCCTCTAGGATCATTATCTGGATTCTTATACCTCTTTAAAACTTCCTCAGTATCTGGCAGTAAGTTTCTTGCAGTCTTAAATTTCTGTGGGTTCTTTGCATACACAAGTATATATTCATGATTATTAGAGAATATATTTCTATTTTCTCGTGACAGCCTATGTTGCCATATAATAGTATTTATGAAATTCTTTCTTCCAAAAATCTTATCTGCAGCCACCTTTAAATAGTGAACTTCACTATCATCTATTGAAATCCATATACTACCATCCTCTGATAATAACCGCTCTAACTTTATTAGGACATTAGTCATGTCATTAATCCATAAACCATGTTCTTTATCATCATGGTAATAATTATATATTTCCTTATTATTGTATGGAGGGTCTATGTAAATACATTTTATCTTATTTTCATAATCAGCCTCCAATAAATTTAAAGCTATATTATTATCACCATATATTATCAAGTTATCAGTACCGTCTTCCCCTCGAGACTTTTCTCTTATAAGGTCTAATCTATAGTTCCTCAGTATATTATCCATTTTTTTCTCCATTTACTAAATTGTTCTGACAGACTATTAGTAGTTCTGCCTCATAATTAGTCTCAAAATTATTGATGTTTTTATTAAGTTTACTGTGTGAGAACTGTCCCACTGAGACCACTTCTACATTTTCGAAGTATTGCTTTGCCATTTCCTCAATTTGACTAATAGTGAGTATCCTAGGTGTATTCTCTTTAGACTCGTCAAATGGTGAGTATGATAGTACTAAAGCAGCCTTAATGTTACTTACTTTTTCAAACATAGTTTCGAAAGCATGATATGCCTGACTTTTAATCGAAAATAGGGATTGATGTCTATCTACTCTATACACCCCTCTACTTATCTTTTCTTTTCCATCTACTACGTTTAAAGATAACTCTGGATTATCTCGCAAACATATTGTTTCGAGTACATGATAATACCTGCTGTAATGATATCTTGTATATGGAGGGTCAGCATATACAACTTTTACATTACCATCTATTTTATCTAATGCATCAACATAATCACACTTATACACCATACTCTTATAATCAGTTCTTTCTTGATTTAGATATATATTTAACCACTTTTCATAACTCTCATATACGTCAAGGATTCTATCCTTTTGTATTTGTTTTAGTATATTTTTTTTGGGTGTTCCATCAGCATTTCTCGGCTTTATTGGCTGAGCAAATTGTTTTCCTACAGTATTAACTATATCACTTACTGTACTTAATAATGCTGCAAGATAAGTATCAATATACTTCTGTTCTAAATTAAAAACTTGCTCTAAAATACTATCGATTTCTATAGTTTGCTTGTACGAGAAATATAAGCCTCCAAAATATCTTGTAACTAATGCTTTTGTGCTTTTGTTAAAATCAAGTCCATTAATCCTATTAATAGTTTTATCCATTATGTCATTTAGCTCTACTGATATATTACCTCTATCCCCTAGTCCACATGAAATTATTGAGCCATTATCTAATAAATCACATATAGGTTCTAAATTACCTAATGAGCCCCTTTTAATACACCATTTCTCATACTCTTCCAATTCATAAAAACACCACTTAAGATTTATTGTATTATTTGAACTTTTGCATACATCAATAAACTCAGAAACCGTGTAACTACTTTTTTGCGGATTTAATAATGCTGAACATAAGACTCTTGAATACTCTTGAATATCTACCGATATTACAGGTCTGCTTAATGATAAATACTTTGATATCGTACCAGACCCTGAGAACAGGTCACATACTACACCATGTGTATTATCAATTTTGTCTATAATATTGCCTATTACTTCAAGCAATCTTAATTTGCTTCCCAGATAGTGAATAGGTCTTAAGGCTGTATTTTTATCAACACCTTCTTCATCTAAGAAAGTTAGTTGTAAATTTTCACTTATCATATTAAGATTCTTTTTTATATATATATTTTCATCTATTGTTTGTTTCATCTTAGGTCTCCTAGTTTATTTTGTAATATTCCATAAAGGCAGATTAGGACAATTAACTTTTAAATCATTTACATCCGTTAAATGTCTAACCATTTGAACACCTTTTAAATGATTTATATACGTATCTAACTCATTATAAAAGGTCTCATTAGGCATAGCTAACACATACAAATATGTTCTTACCGCTACCTTTATAAAGACTGCTATAGGTCTTCCATGCAGTGGGTAATTTAATCCCATTGCTGCCTCTAGTTCAAATCTATAATTTTGACTTGCTACACTTACACTTGGTCTAATCTCTAATTCTTTTAATTTACCACTTCTACTTACATTTCTTAATACTATTCTATAAACACCATTTAAGCCCGCTTGAGCTCCAAAAAAGGCTTCGAATGTTTTTTTATTAAAGTTTGCCTGACTCCATCTATTTCCACTCTTAGGTATTTGAGCTACAAGTACCCTATTAGTGTCTGTAAAATCCCATGCTCCAAAATCTTCATCATCAATAGTTTGATCTGTTCCCTCTATTCCAGATTTTTCATAATTATCTTCTGTCTCTTTAATTTCCTCATCTAATTGTTTATCAGTCTCACTAGGTTTATCAATTTCTCCTAAAGTTTTCTTTATTTTTGAAATCATTATTTCATTTTGCTTAGCTCTTTCAATTACATCTTCATTATCTATTTGAAATAAATTATTTTTGTTATGCTCTAACCAACTATTAAAATATGTTTCTACGTCGTCGATTTGGGAGCTAGTCACTTCATTGTAGTTAAATGCCTCAATATTTCTTCTCAAACCTTTTTCTGTTAAATTATTTGAGCCTACAATTAAAACGCCACCTTCCTCTTTTCTAAACCATGTGAACTTTGGATGGAAGGTAGTGCCCTTATGTTTATGCATAAAAACTAATACTTCTAAAGATTCCCCATACTTTATCATCATTTCTCGTAGCTTATTTAATGTGTTGGTATTTGTAATTTCGTCAATTCCAACTATTAATTCAAATTTACCCGTTTTTATAAAGTCTTGAAAGATTTGGTCGCCTAAAAACAAATTTACTCCACCACTGGTAACAAATGCAAAAGCACCAACGCCATATTTTACTCCGTTACATGCTTGTAATAGGGCTTCATGTATAGAATACGCTTCTGGAAATGTTGGGTCTTGTATGTAGAAATTCATATTTTCCAGCCACCTTTATTTATAATATTATCTGTTAATATTATAATATATTAGCTATACATATGATAGTTTTTTATCCTTTTACACAAATCATTAATATGAAAAAAATAGCAGAACATCTCCTATCTCATAACAAACTGTAAGAACATAAAGTGCCATAAAGTAACATAAAGTGCCAGACACCGAACATAAGAACTTATTTGTTCCTGCATTGAAAATCATGCCCTACTCTGTTGTATTTACCATTATAGTACTTTCTATATTTATTGTTTACCTGATGTATTAGTTTTTGCAGAGGAGTTTCAAATATCTGTATTATAAAATGGTAATGGTTATCCATCAACACATAAGCAAGCATTTTGAACTCTAACCCCTTCTTAAGCTCTTTTACTTTCTTTAAGAAGTATTCCTTGTCTATGTTATCCTTGAAAATATACTCCTTATTGTTTCCTCTTGCTATTACATGATATATTCCACCCTTATACTCTTCTCTCCAAGGTCTTCCCATAAAAACATACACCTCCTGCTACCACTTTAGCAGAAGATGTATGTTTTTG
>JBAVGO010000126.1:0-18057 GCA_049684915.1 Lutisporaceae bacterium
TGAAAAGTCCAACCATGTCCTCTATACCTGCTATCTCAGGAGGTCTACCCGATACAACACTTCCAAATACAACATCATCACTACTGTTGTAGCTTTGCAGTAATACTCCCCATGCCGCCTCTATTAATGTATTCATAGTTATCCAGTTTTTACGCACAAGGTTCTCAAGCTGTTCTGTCAATGCTTCATTTATTTCAATGGAAAAACTTCCTTGTTCGTGTACCTTCTGTTTTTCTCTGTTTATATATCTTCTAAGTGGCGGTGTCTGTAGATAATCTTCAAGATATGTTCTCCAGTAATTCCTGCCCTCTTCCATGTCCTGCATTTGGAACCAATCCATATATACACTATAAGGTATGACTTTTCCAAGCATGTACTCACTGTTAGCTTGAATAGCCCTGTAGCTTTTGAAAAACTCTTGCGTTATTGTGGCAATACACCAACCATCCATTATAATATGATGAAAGCTGAAAACAAGCTTACAGGATTCTTCACTGGTTTTAAGTACAGCCATTCTTATTAAAGGACCTTTGTTAAGGTCAAACCCTGTATTCCTATCTCTTTCAAGAAAACTGCATAAATACAACTCTTTTTCGTCTTCATTCATATACGTTATATCTTCAATATGTATTTGGGGCTTTACTTCCTTTAAAACGACTTGTATTGGGCTTTCAAGTCCATTACTAATGAAAACCGTCCTAAAAATTTCATATCTTTTTATGAGCATTTCCATACTTTTAGCAATGATATCAACATCTATATGTTCCTCAACACTTAATGATAATTGTTGAAAATATGCTGTGGAGCTTTTTTCATAAAGCCAGTGAAAATACATACCTTGCTGCATGTTTGAAAGCGGATATGCTTTCACAAAGTGATCATCCTTAAAATTTATACCATGAACTTTGTCCATCCAACCTTGAGCGCCTTTGTATTTACAATATTTAATAATATCCTGCAAATACATAGAGTATGACTTAAGAACATTTTCCATTGTATCTCTTTTAAATTCATACTTGTCAAATTGGATATCAATAGTTAATCTGTCATTTATCACAATTCCATTTATGTTAATTGGATTAGGTCTGGTCTCATATTTATCAATAGCATCCCCAGCATTAATGTCTGACAGTTGAAATAAGCCATGACTTTCATTGTTATTAAACTGCCCCAGATAATTAAAGCTGATTTCTGGGTTTTGCTTGAACACCATTGCTGCTTCATTGTCTTCAGCTGTCATATACTTTAGCAATCCATAGCCAATACCTTTGTTTGGTATTCTCAGTAGCTGCTCCTTAACACTTTTAATCTGCTCAGTCATGTCTGACAACTCAGAAATCTCCAAAATAACTGGATACATACTGGTAAACCATCCAACTGTTCTTTGGACATTTGTGCCTTGTATTATTTCTTCTCTGCCATGTCCTTCAACCCAAACTGCAGCTTGATCTTCACCTGTCCAGTCTTTTACAGCTAGTCCAAGAGCGGTCAACAAAATATCATTTATCTCTGCATTATAAAAGCGGTTTACCCTATTCAACAGCTCCCAAGTATATTCTTCATCCAGTTCAAAGGTCACTGTTTCAGTATTTGCAAAGATTTTGTTATCCACTATATTATCTTTTGGAAGTGGTTTTAGGTTAATCTGTTCTTGCTTTTTCCAAAACTCAATTTCTTTTAATATTTCTGTACCATTGGCATATTCATAAAGCTTTTCACCCCATTCAAGGAATGAATCGGTCTTATCTGGGAACATTATTTCCTGGCTATTCAAAGCCTGAGTATATCCTGTTGCAATATCCTCAATAATGATTATCCATGACACACTATCCACCACAAGGTGATGGACGAGCAAAAACAATACATCTCCTTCTCCTGTTTTAAATTGTACTGCTTTAAATAACGAACCGTTTTCGGTGTCAATACTCTTCTGCATTTCTTGTGCAAATGTTTCAATCTTGTTTTTATATTCATTCTCTTTTGAAAAATCAACAATCTGAAAATCCACTAATTTAGTTTCGATTCCTCTAATATATTGTTTTAATTCTCCTGCTTCTTTTGGATATACCGTCCGTAGAGAATCATGATGAATTGCCAACTCTTTCAATACTTCTTCTAAGATAGTCTCATCAAAACCTTCATTCCTATATAACATTATTGAATGGTTAAAATGATGTGGATTTTTAAAATCTAGCTCAAAAAACCATTGTTGTATTGGTATAAGTCTTGCAAAGCCTTCAATTGTTCTCTGGTCAGACTTTTTGTTTGTTATTTTTACGTTTGCTGCAAGTGATTTAATGTATGGATTTTTAAATAAATCTTTAATTTCAAATTGCATACCATATCTTCTGAAACGTGCGGATAACTGTATTGCTTTTATGGAGTCACCGCCCAAATCAAAAAAGTTATCCAAACGCCCAACCTTTTGCACACGAAGAACTTCCTGCCAAACCACAGCAAGGTTCTCTTCAATTTCACCTTGAGGGGCTTGGTATGTCGATTCATCCTGATAGGATACAGGTTCAGGCAGTGCTTTTTTATCAACCTTTACATTGGATATCATAGGCAAGCTATCTAGCCTAACAAAGTAGGAAGGTATCATATAATGGGGCAATTTGGACGACAAAAATTCTCTGAGTTCTGAATTATTTACTTCATTGCTACTGACAAAATATGCACACAAATACTTTGTACCATCTTCATAATTTCTGTCAATAACAACCGCTTCTTCTATAGCTTCATACATGAGAAGCATTTTTTCTATTTCCTCAAGCTCTACTCTGAAGCCTCGAATCTTAACTTGGTTGTCTATTCTTCCCAAAAATTCTATATTCCCATCTTCATGCCATTTCCCCATATCTCCAGTCTTGTACATTAGTTCACCCAAGATAAATGGATTTGAAACAAATTTTTCAGAAGTAAGCTTATCGTTATTTAAATATCCTCTTGAAAGACCCACCCCTGATATACAAATTTCACCCATTATACCAAGAGGTACAGGCTTTAAATTTCCATCCAGTATATATATTTTATTATTAGCTATTGGCTTTCCTATAATATTTATGCTTTGAATATCCAATCCTTCATGTGCAATAGCTGCAATTGTAGTTTCAGTGGGTCCATATTCATTTACAAAAAATATGCTTTTATTGATTTTTTTACTTGACTCAATCAAGTCCTTGTCAGCCCTGTCCGCTGCCAACACTACAAGACGAACTGATTTTAAATCCTCATATTCTGCATCATGAAGTATGCCCTTATACATAGCAGGGGCAACACTTAAAAATGTAACGCCTTTATCCTTAATGATGTTTTTTACATAAAAGAAATCTCTCCATTTGTCTTCATGTAAGAGCACAAGCTTTCCACCAGATAGAAGACTTGAATAAAATGTAGATCCATACCCGTCAAATGAATATGATGCAAGTTGAAGCGTAATATCGGATAGCCCCAGCTTATATTGCTTTATTCTGGAACATATGTAGTTTACTACACTGCGGTGTTCTACCATTATCCCTTTAGGATTCCCTGTAGTTCCTGAAGTATAGATTATATATGCAAGATTTTCTGGTTTGCATCTATTCTCTGGCTGTATGGTATCATGCTCAAAAAGTCCATTGCTTTCTATACTGCAAATCTCAATGTCAAAGCCCGGTTTATTCTGAAGATTGGAAGCTACAAGCAGAGCTTCTGCCTGACAATCCTTCAAAATATATTCTATTCTTTCAATAGGATAGTCGTGTGCAACTGGTACATAAGCTGCTCCTGATTTTAATACACCTAAAAAAGCTATCGCAATTTCCAATGATCGCTCCATCATAATTGCTACAATACTTTCAGGCTTTATCCCTTTTTGTATTAGCTGAATTGCCAATGCATCAGATTTGCGGTTCAGTTCTTCATAGGTTAAATATTCTCCTTCAAATTCAACTGCAATATTATTGGGAGTTCTTTTTACTTGTTCTTCAAATAGCTGACTGATGGTTTTGTTTTCTGGATATTCACTTTCAGTACAATTAAAATCCGAAAGTATTTGTACCCTCTCTTTAGATGTCAGTATATCAATATCGTCAATATCTATACTTGCATGTTTAATAATAGCACCTATTATTTTCAATAAATGCCCTTCTATCTTCTTTATATAAGCTTCGGTATACGCAAAGTAATTGTATCCAAGCTTTACTGTTATTTTATCTCCTGGAATAAACATTAGGTTCAAGTTGTAATTCGGATTTTCATAGCTTGTTATATTGCTAAAAGAAATAGCTCCTGAGCTAGACTCTTCTCCATTCCGCAATTCTTCTTCAATAGGATAATTTTCAAGCATAAAGATATGATTTACCATATCTTTTCCGTATTCACTATCCGACTGGATTTTTGCAAGAGAAGAGTATTCAAATTCTGTTGATTCTGCCGAGGACTGTTGTACAGCCTTTGCAAGAGATATAAAAGACTGATGCTTTTCCTTCTTCACCCTGACTGGTAAAGTATTTATGAAAAGTCCAATCATTCTTTCTATACCTTCGATTTCTGGAGGTCTTCCCGACACAACAGAACCGAAAACCACATCGTCTGTTTGATTATATTTTTGAAGTAATATACCCCAAGCAGTCTGGAGCAGCGTATTTAATGTAAGTGCATTTTCCTTGCCTATTATATCAAGACTATTTGTAATATCTTCATTGATATCAAAGCAGTAAATTTCCTGCTTATATTCATGTTGCTCCACCCCTGTTTTATTCTCAGGCACTCCTGTCTTTTTTGAATATCCCTTTAAGTATTTATCCCAATATCCTTTTGTTCTTTCAGGATCTCTTGCTTCCAACCATTCCATATATTCACTGAATTGTTTTACAGGCTCTAAGCATGGCAAAGCACCTTCTTTTAGTGAAGAATAAATCCTCAGAAAATCCTTCATAAGAATGCTTATGCACCAGCCATCCATTATAATATGATGAAAACTCCATATAACCATGTAGGATAAAGGTTCTATTTTTATAACACTAACCCTCATTAATAAATCATTGGAAAGGTCAAAGCCTTTGTTAATGTCTTGCTTTTTGAATTCCTCTATATATTTGATTTGCTCTTCTTTATTTTTATATGAAATGTCCACAAATTCAATTTCTGGCTTCCTTTCTTCAAGCACTACTTGATAGCACTGTTCAAGCTCTTCAAATAAAAATATAGTTCTAAGTATATCGTACCGTTCAAATAATATGCCCAGACTTCTTCCAAAAAGCTCCTGATTTATATCCCCATACATATTTGCTGTAATCTGCTCAAAATATGAACTTTTCCCATCATATAATGAATGGAAAAGCATACCTTCTTGCAGAGCTGTAAGCGAATATATTTTTTTTATCTTAGGCTCCATCATTATTATTCCTCCCATAAAACAACAGCATTATTAATTAAATTGAAGCATTAATTGATACATACGTAAGCTGAAAAAGCCAGCTATCTTTATAAATCAAATTTAATATCCATTTCTAATGGTATAGACTTCTCCTCTTGAGATGACAAAACTTCCTTTAGATTATTCTTATAAGAATCATACTCATTGTAAAATGAATTTGCCAAAGAGGTTATTTCATCTGCCTTATCCATATCAATGCTTTTTTTAGCAAATGCATCGCAGTAATTGCATTTCAAACAATCCCTATTACAATGATGCAGTCCCTCTGCAAATGGCTTTACAAAAGCATCCAGCTTTTTATTGTCTACAAATACCTTAAACCGATTTGTTGGTGAAAACATGTCTAACAAATCCATTAAATTCCCTTCAAAGGAACCTTTGAAATAGCTTTCAACTGCAAGCAGCGGATTACCCTTTAAAACTGCCTGCCTTCCTTGAAGCTTGAAATAATTAATCCCTATATTAGTGTAATACTGTAAATCCTCTGGTCTTATCCAGGCTAAACGCATGATATTGCTCACATTCTCATATCTTTTCATGATACATCGGTGTGAGTAATACTGTGTACTTGCCTCACAAGTCATGTGAACTGAATCCTCAGACATTTGATTATAGTGGAACATTCTATATATACAATCTTTATAACACACAGCATTGGCTATTAGCTCAACCTTTTCACCAAAAGCCTCTCGTATTTGACTTAATTTTTCAAAATCTCGGTTTATTGACTCATCAACTACGATTCTGTCTACCCCTATTTTTTTAAAGTTTAACGCTTTATTTGAATTCGTTATTTGGCATATAGTAGAAGCTTTTATCTCAAATCCATATCCAAAAGTTTTAACCATTTCAATTAGTGATGGCAGCGCTATAGTAACAGAGCTAACACCTGCTTTATATAATTCTCCAAAAAATGCATGGAGCTTGTGCATTCCTTCTTCTGTAAATTCTTTATTTCCCATTTGAGGTGCATTAAAGGTATAATTAAACTTTATATTTTTATTACTTGAGTATTCTACATATCTAGCTAGATCTTCATAGTCCACTTTGGGCAATAAATCAGTAGAACGACCTGATTCAAAAATATTTTTTGTAGTTATTTGACCGTAGGTTTCAGCCACCTTTGAATCATCATACTCAATATTCAATTTATGATATCCGTCTATGGTTTCGGTTTTAAAGTCTGCTGGCACACTGAAAAATTTCATTTTTTCCACCCACTTTATATAAGTTGATTAATTCTTAACTCTACAAGTTTATCTTAAAGTATTATAGCTCTTTTGCATATTTTGACAGTTCGCTGATTCTAGGATGCAAAAACAAGTCTCTTACTTCTATTTTTAGATTGTGTTTTTCCATGATAACTGACATTTGCATTGCTTTGACCGAATCCCCTCCAATTTCAAAAAAGTTATCATCAACTCCGATATTCTCTCTGCAAAGTATCTCTTTCCATACCTCTGCAATTTTCTTTTCAATACTATTTTCTGGTAGATTTTCAGTAACCTTTTCCTGGCTCTCCATTTCTGGCATTGGCAAGGAAAGTCTGTCTACTTTTCCATTTAGAAGCTTCGGTATTCCATCTAAACATACGAAGTATGTTGGCACCATATAATCAGGCAATAATTTTAAAAGAAATTCCTTTAATCCAGAAACAGATTTTCCTTCTTCTGAAACATAATATCCGCACAAAGCTCTGCTTCCATCTGGCAATACACAATCAATAACTACTGCTTCATTGATACACGGGTGTTTAATAAGCTGATATTCTATCTCTCCAGGTTCGATTCTAAATCCCCTAATTTTAATTTGATGATCTATCCTTCCTAGGAATTCAATATTGCCATCCTGCAACCATTTGGTCATATCACCGGACTTATACATTTTTTCGCCGACTACCAGAATGTCATCTACAAACTTCTCTGCTGTCAATTTCTGATTATTCAAATAACCCTTTGACAAGCCCTTTCCTGCTATACACAGCTCACCTTTTAGTCCAGGAGGCATAAGAACGCCGCTCTCATTTACAATATATACTCTATTATTTGCAATAGGCTTTCCTATTGTTTTAAATTTGTCAGCGGTTATACCGATGTAAGACGTTGTGGCAACACTATTTTCTGTAGGTCCGTATTCGTTGTTCAAGCATATTCCAGGGTATTTTTGGCTGCTTGTTTCTATAAGCTCTCTGTTCATTTTCTCGCCTGCAAGTACTACAAATCTCAAAGATTTCAAATACTGCTGCTCATCAAACTCAAGCATTCCTTTGTACACAGATGGAACAATGCTTAGGTTTGTGACCCCCATGTCTTTGATTATTCTGTTAATGTGCTTCAAATCCTTACGATGGCTATCTCCAACCATAATCAATTTTCCACCAGATAAAAGGCTGGAATAGAAATCCGCACCAAATCCATCAAAGGAAAGAGAGACAAACTGCATACTTATGTCGTTTACTGATAAATTATATTCTTTTATTCTCCATTGTATATAGTTAGCTATATTCCCATGCTCAATCATTACACCTTTAGGATTACCTGTAGAACCTGATGTGTATATTACATAGGCAAGGTCACTTGAAGCTCCTTCACTTTGAAACTGAATTTCACAGTGTGTATTAACCATTTCAATAGTAAAGATGTCAGTAGCTAAGCTTTGTCTATCTTCTTTTAATAGCTGCTTACTAGTAATCAAAAGACTAGCATCACAATCTTCCAGCATATAGTTTATACGTTTTGCAGGCAACTCAGGATCTAGTGGCAAATACGCACATCCCAATTTTAAAACAGCCAGTATTGCTGCCGAAAGTTCCAATGAAGGCTTCAACATAACTGCAATTATTTGTCCAGCTTTTATCCCTTTTTCCCGC
Source organism: Lutisporaceae bacterium (assembly GCA_049684915.1). Classification (GTDB taxonomy): domain Bacteria; phylum Bacillota; class Clostridia; order Lutisporales; family Lutisporaceae; genus GWB2-37-7. Next base: position 8,289 of record JBAVGO010000126.1, read on the forward strand.
AATGCTAGAGCATAGCTGTTAGCCTTTGCATTAAGCTCTCTATAGGTTAAGCTTTGATAGTTAATCTCATCTTTTTCCCCTGTGTAACATACGGCAGCTCCATTTGGATTTTTTTCAACCTGTGCTTCAAAAAGGCTGTGTAGTGTGGCATTTTCTTCAAATAACACCTTGGTATTGTTAAATTCCGAATATATCATATTTTTTTGACTTGAAGTTACCAACTCAATATTATCAATTAATATTTCACTATTCTCAGTAATTTGTTTCAAAATATTGATATAACAACCCAAGATGGTTTCTATAGTTTCTACTCTATATATCTGGGGGTTAAACCACAAATCACATTCCAGACTGCTTTTCTCTTTTCTAAATACAAATGCTGTATCATTCATAGGTGATTCAATAATGTCCCAAACCCATTCTTTGCGGTTAACACCTTCCAACAACAGCATTGTCCTATATAGTGAAAGTTGTTTGTCTTGGAATATTTGATTTATTACCTTTTCGGGAGAATAGTACTGGTTTTTATAAACTGAAGCTACCATTTCTTTCGTATTGATAAGAAACTCTTTAAATGTAATGTCTTTACCTAGACAGCCTCCCAATGCAATACAGCCTCCAGGCTGTTCAAAGCCAGTATCTAATGTAGATGAAGCTACTAACACATCACTTGCCCCTGTAATCTTGTACAGTAAGATTTCCAAGCCTGCTGTCAGTATTACATAAAGTGCCATGTTATTATTTTTACTCATTGCTGATAGCTTTTGTGTCAACTCCTCATCTAGTATTACACTTGTATTTCTTTTTTCAGTGTCACCATTAGCAAACTCATCATATGGGAATGTGGTTTCATTTGCTACTGTTGACAGCTTGTCCCACCAGTATTCTCGTGCATCATTCAACTTATCAACCAAAGTCTTTTCATTCTTCTCCATTGTTTGTCTCCTCAAAATTTATTCAGCCATAATTTTAAATACTATAATTACTACTTTTATATTCCTAAAAGTCAAACTCAATTGCTAATTCGCCTTGAGCAGCATCTGATATACACCTATTTTTAGATTCAATTATATTTGTTTCGTTCCATAAGCTGGGTCCTGCCCCAAATAAATTTGTCTGTTTTTTCTGCTCTTCATATTCATCTATTATTCTATTCAGAATTCCCATAGATGTTATGTTTTCATTATTTAAAACTGAAATCATAAGTTCCATCGTTTTTTCGGATGAGAAGCTGCCACAGTCCATAGTTTCCTCGTAGCGGTATATTACTTCCTTCAACCATTCATTTTTTTCTGTATGATACATTATATATGCTATAGAGCTTCTAAACCTTGAATATATGAAATTCATAAATCTAATCCGCTGACCCATGACTTCCCTCTCAAGCTCTGACATTCTCTTGGGAAAGAATATCCGCATATCCGTTTCCGTTGATTTTTCAGTTATGTATTTTCTCTTTATAAACTCAATATAATCACTAAAGCTCTGAACACAAATTTCAACGTCATACTCCTTAGGCTTCAAATAAATCATGGACGCAGGGTCAGTTGAAAAATGTGAATACTCGATTTCAATCATCCCTGGATATTTTTTCAAAAGCTTAAGTATATATGCAATTGTATCCATAATGCTTTTTTCCGTATCAAAGGGGAGGAAATAACCGAAGTAAAGCTGTACTTTAATATTCATCTTTGTACTTATATAGTCAAGACACTCTTCAAGCTGAGCATTATCATAAAAAAGTCTCGCATCCTTGTTCTTTTTTCTCAATACCTCATTAAATGTCTCAGGTGAAATCTCAATAACAACATTTCTCATACCTTCCGCAAGTGCATCAACTATGGATTTTGATGGAAGAGAATAAGACCCATACACAAAATCTATGTTTATGTTTTCTTGTTTAATTCTTCTTAAAAGCAAAATATACCATTCATCGCTGTTCAAAAATTCGTATCCCGAGTAAAAACACTCAAATCCAAAGCTATAAGCTTTTCTAATTGTTCCCAATGCTGATTCAACGCTTCTTATCTCAACGTGCTGACGGTTATTTATTTCCTTCTGAGCTTTACAACTGCCCCCACAATAAGTGCAGGAATATCTACACCCTCTGCCAATGGCAAGTATAAACATGGGTACTGAACCTAATGGCTTAAAGTGAGTCCAATATTTTGAGAAATCTCTATACAACTCCCAATTTCTTAAAAGTTCGACTGCTGCATAATCCAACTGCTCCATATTTACGCAGCTTCCAATATATGAAAATTCATTCTCAATGACCTGTCCTTTTGTATTTCTCCATATTAGGTTCTGAACATTGTTAAAAGCTTGCTCACCCTTTGCAAGTGTGCTACACAATTGGGCAACTGGAAGTTCTCCATCACCCCTAACAACAGCATCAATCTGCGGATAATCCTGCATTATCTCTTTACTATAAAAGCTTGCTGTATAGCCTCCCACAAAGATAAAAACTGAAGGTTTAATTTCCTTTATACGTCTTGCAGTCTCTATAACTGAGTAACTCTGATTTACCCAATGACAATCAAATCCAACTATGTCAAGCTTCTCAAAATCTAATACCTTTTCCAAATCGTAGTATGCTTCTAAATCAGAGTGTATCATTTCAATATTGCACCCATTTTTCTTTAAAACATCTGCAATTGCGAATAATCCTACGGGCATGTAGAAAACATTTTTATTTGCGCTATCATTGGAATTGGTTAAATTTCTATTGCCGCAATGAATAAGTTTTATATATAATTCTTTACCCATTTGCTCTACATCCTCCAACAAAACCATTCTTCTCTTATTTCTTCATTGTCTCTAAAAGAACTTTATTTATAATCCCTGTTATATAGTCAACCTCGTTATTAATATAAAAATGTCCACCATTCATTTCGTATACGACACATGTTCCATCCGTATGATAATGCCAATCATGCATAGCACTGAGGGGTGCTTTTTCATCTTCAGCAGAAGCAAAAATGGAAATGTCACAAATAAGCTTTGTTTCTCTTAGCTTATATTGGTAAGTTTCTATCAATTTTGCATCAGCCCTCACAATAGGTAAATAGAAGTTCATAAAAACCCTGTTTGAAAGCAATTCTTCAGGGAATCCTCCTAATTTCGTTAATTCCTGGATTGTCGATGCATCATCCTCTAAAAACTGCATATTTTCTTTCTTTTCAATATGCGGAGGATAATTTCCAGAAAAAAACATATGGCTTGGTTGTTTAAGCCCTTTTTCTAATAAACGATGTACCAACTCGTAAGAAATAATTGCACCCATACTATGTCCGAAGAATGCGTAATCAGCATCTTCAACGTTACAAATAATAGATGATAACAAGTCTTCGGCAGCTTCATTGATACCTTTATAAAAAGGTTTATCCGACTTACTTCCTCTACCATTTAGTTCAATCGGAAGAATTTCAATATTATTATCAACTAGGTTTCCCCAGCTGTTATACATAGCTGCACTTCCACAAGCATAAGGCAAACAAAACAGTTTGAGCTTCTTCATATTTTCCGTCACCTGCTAATTTTCCAAAGAGTCACTTGAACATTTACTCTCAATAAATGCAACAATTTTCTCAATAGTTGTTAAGTTATTCATGCTAAGCTCATCATCTTCAATTTCAAAGTTAAATTCATCTTCAATTTCTACTATAATCTTAATTGCACTAACAGAATCCATACCTACGCTAAAAAGATTTTCATCAATTGGCATCGTAAGCACATCTACGTTTGTCTCAACATGCTTATTAATTATTTCCCTTAATTTTTCTTCAATATTGTTTTGCATAGAAACCATCTCCTTAAATTTATATTGAAATATTATTTATAACTATTTATATTTTACTTTAACTTTAACTTGTTTTTTAGGAGTGCATTAATTTTATCAAGACCCTCAAGAGACAAGGTTTTGCTTCCAAGGTCTGAAGGAGTAACCTCCGATTCTTTAAGCTCTGTACATACATTAATAATACGTTGTAGACAGCTCTTATAATTATCAGAAATTTTCTGAATGGTAAACCTCTTATACTCCTTTCGACTGTATCCAAAGGACATTGAAAGTTTTCCATTTGCAATCATTCCAGATATATCAATAGCGTAGAGTCTTTCATTATCTTTTCCTATTGCTGTACCCGGTGATATTTCTGATTGTTTAAAAGAATCCGTATACATGTCTGTATCAAACTGCCCTAAATAATTGAAAATAATTTGTGGAGTTAATCTCAATACATTTTCTCCTACTACAGTTTTATCAGTCATATATTTTATGATACTGTAACCTACTCCTTTTTCAGGTATTTTTCTTAATCCCTCCTTAACTGTTTTGATTTGATATCCTAAAGCTTCTTTCTTTGACATATCCAATACAAACGGATATATACTTGTAAACCAACCTACTGTTCGTTTGATATCAACTTCTTTTATAATTTCCTCTCGTCCATGTCCTTCTAGCCAAACTGCTACGCTGCTTTCATTTGTCCAATCACTAATTGCCATACCTAATGCGGTGAGTAAAATGTCGTTAATTTCTGTATTATATGCCTTATTGACGCTGACTAATAAGCTATTAGTCTCCTCTTGGGTAAATGTTATTTCAATGCTTTCATCTTCATCGTGGCAAATGTTATCATAGTCATAATCTTTTGGAAGCAGCTTCACTGGAGCTGTATCTATCTGTTTCCAATACTCTATTTCACGTAACATTTTATTACTATTTGAGTACTCATAAATTTTTTCTGCCCAAAGCTTGTAAGCATCTGTCTTATCTGGCAGCTCTATTTCTTCATTCTTTTCAACTTGTGCATATGCAGATACCAGATCCTCCAGTAAAATTCTCCATGAGATACCATCTACAATTAAGTGGTGTATTACAACTTGCAGGTGATCTCCTTGGCTCGTTTTAAATAATACAGCCTTAAACAGCGGTCCCTTTTGTAAATCTATACTTTGCTGAGTCTTTTCAGTTTCTACTTGGATTTGTTTTATATAATCTTCAGCATCAGCAATTTCCACTACTCTTATTTTATTTTCACTTATTCCCATATTGTATTGTATAATTTCTCCATCTTCTTCTCTAAATACCATACGCAAGGCATCGTGATGCTCCAGTAACCTTTCTAGCACTTTATGTAATATAGCTTCGTTAAATCCATCTCTTCTAAATAGCATCACTGTGTGATTAAAATGATTGTTATTTGTTCTATAATTCTCAAAATACCATCTTTGAATAGGTGTTAAAATCACTTCGCCTTCGATGATGCCTTGATAGACTTCTCTATGATTTTTTTTGACAAATGGTGCTAATACGCTGATTGTTTGATACTTAAATATATCCTTGTGTTCAATTGCCATTCCATACTTCAATAACCGTGTTGAAGCTTGTATTACTTTGATGGAATCTCCCCCCATGGCAAAGAAATTGTCTTTTATTCCTACTTGTTTTACTCCTAATACTTCCTGCCATATCTTAACCAGTATTTCTTCTATTTCATTGGTTGGAGCTTCATAGGCTGCTTCTGAGCTTACACTTCCGTGAGGCTCGGGTAAAGCTTTACGGTCTAGCTTACCATTAGGAGTAAGCGGGAGTTTTTCCATTTGAACAAAATATAATGGCACCATATAATCAGGTAACTCTTTTCTTAGATGACTCCTTAATTCAGAAACAGTTAAGCTTTTATCAGCCACATAATATGCAGCGAGATATTTACTAAAATCTATATTCCGAATACCGCTTTCGCTATATCCTATTTCATTTAGAATTGTCTTAACCTGTTCTATATTGACATCTCCGCTAAGCTCCTCCTTACCAGCTTCAAGAGTAAGATGATTTGTCCTGACTTCCCAACATGTCGGTAGGGCATAATTGTGATAACCTTGTTCTTTGCAATGTACATAAATCCCTACATCATTAATCCTACAATTACTTGAACAAAAACCGGTATCTGACGGTCTAGACCAAATAGAACTTCTCGATTTTAAGAAATCAAATATTTCTGTTTTTTTAGCATCGCTATATCTATAAAAATCAATAAACTCAACCTCGTCAAAAACTGTCTCATCCTTAAGAAGCTCTACATCAAGTAATCTGGATATGTAATCATCCATTCCGTGATATACCTTTCTAGCTTCGAGAACTGCTTTATCTACTTCCTGCGGATCAAATACTTTTGAAATAAAAAGACTAGTTAGTCTCATTTCATATATTTGCCCCCTAGAAAGCCCTGTTACAACATACTTTATACCTTTTTCATATGCCATCTTTGTACTAAGAGCAAGTAGTGTCTTGAAACATCCATTACAAACATTACTCTCAGCCATTAAGCTTTCGCAAAAAATTTCTTTCATATTTTCTGGTCTTATGATAACATTATCAATTTTTAATTCTTTAATAATATTATCTATGTTTTCCAATGCTGTTTCAGATATATATCCGTTGTCCAGCGTTAATGCCAATACCTTAAATCCCATATCAACCAATTTATATAAAACATAGGAACTGTCTTTTCCTCCACTAAATAAAACCATACAGTCATAATCAGCTTTGTTATTTGCTTTATGCATTCCAAACATTTCCTCCAACTCAATCATGGTTTTAAAATACGAATCTGCCTTTTCTTTATATTCATAATAATCCCGACACATATTGCAAACCATATCTTTGTCATATGTCGTATTCGGATAGTTTGAAGGAAGACCGCATTTGGAGCAGTAAATAATTTCATTCATATTGTGGTCTTTTTTGTTTTCTCTAATATCAACCACTACATCACTTACAGCTTCTAGTTTCAATATTTGAGCTTCTATTTCTCCTGTTTCAATTCTAAAACCGTTTATCTTAGCCTGATAATCTTTCCTTCCGATATATTCTATATTGCCATCAGGTAACATTCTTGCGTTATCGCCAGTTTTGTACATTTTCTTGTCAGGAATAAACGGATTGGGAATGAAGCTTTTCTCTGTAAGCTCTGCTCTATTTATATACCCTCTTGCAATACCATTACCAGAAATATAAATTTCACCAACAACATTAACTGGTACTGGTTTTAAATGTTGATCCAACAAATATATCTGAACATTTTGAGCAGGTACTCCAATCGGTACAGAAATTCTTAAATCCTTTTTATGGTCATACTTGTATATCATACAGCCAACTGTTGCTTCTGTAGGTCCATACTCGTTAAAAATTTCAATATTACCGTTGAAAAGCTTATATATTTCATTTGCTGTTACTACCTTTAAATCTTCACCGCCAACTATAAGCTTTTTTATATTGGATGCTTTAATACCAAATTCTCTGATAAGATGTAGGTGTGTTGGAGTTAATTTAACTATTCCAACTTTATCTTCTTCTATTATTCTTTTAATAAGAAATTCTTTATTGCCTCCACCATATACAATTATTTTATTTCCACTAATTAATGGAGTAAATATTGAAGTAACTGTGAGGTCAAAACATAAGGATGAATATAATGGGAAATCCAACTTTTCACCATTAATATAAACCTTGTCCGCCCAGCAGATATAATTGACAAGACCTAAATGGCTTACTAACACTCCTTTTGGATTTCCAGTAGAGCCTGATGTATATATTACATATGCAATGTCTGTAGGAGTATTATTTAGTTCTGGATTTATACCTTCACCTATATAAATTTTCTCATCATCAAGACATATTGTATCTACCCTTGGGTCAATTTCTCTCTTTAGGCTGCTTAGAGTCAGTAATATACCTGCTTCACTGTCTTCCTGCATATATCTTATTCTATCCTCTGGATACTCTGGATCTATTGGTAAATACGCTCCTCCAGCCTTAAGAACTCCCATTATCCCAATAACTGCCTCCAATGAGTGCTCTATCATTATTCCTACAATTCTATCCTTCTTTATACCTTTACTAATAAGTAGCCTTGCCAATTGATTTGACTTCTCATTTAAATGTTTGTAGGTTAAATGCTTGTCCCCACATATAACAGCGATAGCATCAGGTGTCCTTTCAACCTGTTCTTCAAACAACTGGTATATCAACTTTTCCTTGGGGTAATCTACATATGTATCATTGAATTTGAAAATTATCCTATTCTTCTCTTCTGGTGTTAATATATCTATTTCAGACATCTTCTTATCGGGATTTTTCAATACTTCATCTAACAATTTCTTAAAACGTACACACATAGCTTCTATTGTTTCTTTCTTAAATAGCTTGGTACAAAATTCAGTATTGAAATATATTTTATCTTCACTTTCAAATGCACTCATCATAATATCAAACTTGGATATTTTGTTATTTACATCAATTGTTCTTATTTTTATTTCTTCCAAGTCCATATTATCATTGTCTGTATTATTTAATACGAATACTACATCAAAAAGTGGGTTTCTACTAACATCTCTCTGTATGTTAAGTAACTCAACCAACCCTTCAAATTGTACATCTTGATTTTCATAAGCTTTTAAGGTTTTTTCCTTAACTTCATATAAATACTCTTTGAAGGTCTTATCCCCGCTAGGCTGACTCCTTATTGCTAAATTATTGACAAACATCCCTACAATGTTTTCCAAGTCAGCATGTCCTCTTCCTGCAATTGGCGAGCTTACTATTATATCTTCCTGCCCTGTATATTTCATAAGAAGTGTATTAAATGCCGCAAATAACACCATATAGACTGTTGTCCTAGTATCATGTGTTAATTGAGATATCTTTAACTTTATTTCTTCTTCTACTTCAAAGCTTACATTGTCGCCTTCAAAACTCTGTATAGAGGGTCTAGCATAATCAGTTGGCAGGTTTAATACTGGTACATCGTTCTTGAATTCTTCTTTCCAGTACTCTGTTTGTTTTTCTATGACTCCATTTTCTCTTAGTTTCTCTTGCCATGCCGAATAATCCTTATACTGTATCCTCAGTTTTGGCAATTCTATTCCCTTATATATTTTCGCAAATTCATTTATTATGATACTCATTGTAAGTCCGTCAGATATGATATGATGCATATCATATAGTAATATATGCTTGTCTTCTTTTGTCTTTATCAACACTACCCTAAGTAAAGGTGCTTTACTTAAATCAAACGGTTTTATAAACTCTTTTAGTTTTTTTACCGCTTTTTCTTCCTCTTCCTCCAGATATTCTATATGCAAATCTACCTTTTCATGAATCCTTTGCACAGGCTCTCCACCTATCGTTTCAAAGGATGTCCTTAGTGCCTCATGACGTTCTATTAGTTTTAAAAATGCAGCCTCAAATAATCCTTTATCAAGCTTTCCTTCTATTAGTAATGGCAAGGGCATGTTGTATGTTAGTCCTTCACTATCAAGTTGGTTTAGTATATACATTCTTTTTTGTGCTGCAGATACAGAATAATATTCCTTCTTTTCAACAAGTTCTATGGATGTATATATGCCTCCATCGGCTTCCCTTATAAATTCTGCCATATCCCTTATTGTGGGCTTTGAAAACACCTCTCTTAGCGGTATTTCTACATTTAATTCCTTATGTATCCTTGATACTAGAATTGTAGCTTTTAAGGAATGTCCACCTAGGTCAAAGAAGTTATCTCTTATGCCTATCTTATTTATCTTTAATATTTCCTGCCAGATAGTTACTAGCTTTTCTTCTATTGCATTAGTTGGTGCTTCATAGGTTATGCCGCTTGCCATACTTCCGTCTGGTTCTGGCAGTGCTTTCCTATCTATCTTGCCATTGACTGTTAGTGGCAGCTTCTCCAGCTGTACAAAGTAGGAAGGTATCATATAGTCT
>JBAVGO010000127.1:0-8532 GCA_049684915.1 Lutisporaceae bacterium
AGGGATAGTAAAGCGACCCCATTGGGAAAGGGTTGGACCTTTGGTTTCGAGGGAAGTGCTAAAGGTATTGACCTTGTTACTGTCTCACTTCCAAACGGAAGTGTACAAAGATTTAGAAAAGATGGCACTTTATACAAAGCAGAAGACTCAAGAAGTATATTTGTAAAAAATGCAGACAATACATATACCTTGACTACTAAAGATCAGTACACCTATGGTTTTAATACTGATGGGTGGCTTGTTTGGATGAAGGACAGAAACGGAAATACAGTCAATATTCAAGTTGACACAATGGGAAAGGTACAAAAAATAACTGATACAGTCAACCGAGAATTTATCGTAACCTATAACGCACAAGGTCTGATTGACAACATTAAAGACCCAGAAGACAGAGTGGTCAAATATGAATATGATGTCACTGGACATCTTATCAGAGTTACAGACCCTGCTGGTACATATATGCGTTATAGCTATGACTCAGTAGGCTATTTGAATAAGATAGAAGACCATTACCTAAAAACTATAGAAATACTCACTTACAACAATACTGTTGGAGTAGATCAAGGCAAGGTAGTACAAGCTACAGATTCAAATGGTAATATAAATAACTATTCCTATGATACGCTTAACAAAAAGACTACAATTAAGGACCAAAACGGTAGAACCTGGACATACTGGTTTGATAACGATATGTATACCATAAAGGTACAGGACGCAGAGAATAAGGCTTCTATGACAGAGTATTTTCTGACAGGTGGTAAAAATATATATGGTGATGTAAAATCAACCACTGATAGAAATGGTAACAAGACCCAGTATGAGATAGATGATAGAGGTAACGTAATCAAGATAACTAATCCTGATTTTAGCTGCAAAGAGTTTGGTTATGATGATAAGAATAATAATATATGGCAAAAGGATGAACAGGGGAAATTTACCTTCTATACCTATGACGACAACAAGATAAATCAGCTGAAAAAGGTACAACCACTTAATGGCACAGACCAGTATACTACATTAGCTGATCAAACAAAATTTGCCATAACTCAATATGAATACTATACAAAGCTGGAAGCACAAACCCTGTTTAACTGTTATGCAGACGGGTTGATAAAGAACATTATAGACCCAGAAGGCAACATTACAGAGTATACATATGATACATACGGAAATATCAAAACAGTCAAAGACCCAGAGGGAAAGATAACTACAGATACCTATAACAAAATAGGTTGGAAGCTAAATACAACCTCTCCAAATGGATACATAACAGAGTATACCTATGACCTAAACGGACTAACAGAAAAGGTAGTGCAGAACAACGGAGAAACTACAAGAATTGTCTATGACATGGCAGGAAGAAAAATTAAGGAAGTAGCTCCAAATCAATATGATGCCACACTAGACGATATAGCTGCACATAGCTATTCTGGAGATTCTGGATACAGATATGAATACTATGATAATGGTTTGCTTAAGAAGTCTATAGACCCATTAAACTATGAAACTATATATACCTATGATGTATATGGAAATATAGTTACCGAAACAAAGCCAAATGGAGCTGTATACAGATATGAATATGATGTTATGGATAGAATTACTAAGTCATATTTCAAAGAATCAGCTACAGCACAAGAGCTTTTGCTAGAAGAATATTCTTATGCAACACTGACAGATGGTAAAACTCAAAAGACATATAAGCAATACCTAAATGATACAGAGATAGCTGAAACAATATATGTTTATGACTATGCCCAAAGACCTGTTGAACAGCAAAATCCAGATGGTTCAAAATCAAAGCTCTGCTATAACACAAATGGAACATTGTCAACATCGATAGCACCAAATGGAAGTATAACATATTACAAGTATGACAGCTTAGACAGACTTGTGGAAAAATATACGCCCTTTGAAGTAGTAAACGGCAGCACTCTATATACATACGAAAGGTTTGACTATGACAAAGCAGGTAGAAAGACTGCTGTATACAGCAGTAAGGATTTAGTAGGACTAAACATACAACCCTTAAGCTTAATCACCACGAGCTATACCTACTACAATAATGGATTGCTAAAGTCTGAGGTGGATTCAGAAGGTAGAAGATCAGACTATACCTATGACAATGAAGGTAATTTGACTAAGGAAGAGCAGTATATTGACGCTGTCAATAAGAAGGTAACTGAATATACATATAATCATTTGAATAAGCCAATTGAACATAAGGAGCATGTAAGTGCTGGAGCTCTAGCAGGAAATGAAGTTACAAGCACAGCGGATACCATAATTACTACTACCTATACATACGATAAGAATGGCAATCTTAAGACTGTAACAGCTCCTCAAAATGTTATCACAACCTATGAATATGATAATATGAATAGACAAATAAGTGTGAGTCAACCAGGACTAGATGAATTTGGTACTGATGCTATAATCACAAACACTACTACATATAACTGGGAAGGCAATCCACTGACTCAAACAGATGCCAATGGTAACATTACTTCCTATGAATATGACAACAGAGGACAGCAAATAAAAGTAATAAATGCAATGGTCGGGATAAGTGCATACAGCTATGACAGAGCTGGAAGAACGGTTATAGAGGTATTACCACTAAACTACGATGCACTAAAGAGCTTAGACCAACAAAATAGAGTAGAGTATGTATATGACATAATGGGAAGAGTCAAAGCCAAGAAGGATATATGCTATGATACAACGACTTTGCAGTGGAAGACAATATATACAAGCAGCTATAAATATGACATCAATGGCAATGTAATAAAAGAACTAGATGCACTAGGCTATGAAGCAGGCACAGGGGTAAGCATAGAAGAAAAAATAAGCACAGGCTATGGCACAAAGTATACCTATAACCTTGTTAATAAGCTTGCTTCTACAATTGACCCTGTATCTCAAGAAAGAGAATTATCCTATACAAACAGCTATAAATATGATGGACTAGGCAGAAAGATAGCTGAAACAAATGCCAAGGGAGTTGTTACTCTATACAACTATGACAATGTAGGGAATGTTCTAACAGTAAAAGTAAAGAAAAGCTCTACAGCACCAGAACAGATAATAAAGCAGGCAACCTATGACTTACTAAGCAGGCAAAAGACACAGGTTGACGGGAATGGTAATATTACATATTTTGAATACAATGAATTAGGCAAAATAAGCAAGGTAGTTTACCCAGGAGATGAAACAATAGAATCCAATACAATAACCTACCAATATGACTTATCAGGCAACCTTGCTAAACAACAAGACAGCATAGGAAAGATCAGCTTATATACCTATGACAAACAAAACAGAATGTTATCTGAGACAGAGCAGAAGTCAGATGGCAGCGAGACTATAACTCTTACAGTGAAATATGACAAAAATGGCAATAAGAGATTTGAAACAGATGGCAATGGAGCTATAAAAGAATACACCTATGACAACCTAAACAGATTAAAGACAACAAACATAACAATAAATGGAATACCTCAAGTAACAACCTATGCCTATGATGCCAATGGCAACCAAACCACTGTTACAGACTGGAAGGGCAACATAAATACAAATGTATACGACTCAATGAATAGACTGATAGAGAAGAAAGACCCTTACACAACTATTCAACGCTTAGAATACAACAATAACAGTATACAGGTTAAGTCTTATGATGCACTAGGCAACATCACAGAATATCAATATGACAAAAACAACAGACTAACAAAAACAATAGACGCAAATGGACACAGTACAAGTCAATCATATGATGATGTAGGCAACATTTCAACCAAGACAGATGGAAGAAACATTACAACTACATATAACTATGATGAGCTTAACAGGCTGAAGTCGGTAGTAAATGCTAAGCTAGAAGCAACAAGCTATACCTATGACCTAAACGGAAACCTGTTAACACAAACTGATGGCAATGGTAATGTTACAACCTATGAATATAACATAAGGAATATAGTAAAGAAAAAGATAGACAATGATGGAAGATTGGGATTGCCAAGCAGCTTTACCTACATTGATTATAAAGTAGAGAGCTACACCTACAATGCTGATGGAATCATAAATACAATGACTGACAGAAAAGGTATAGTAACAACGTATATCTATGACATTCACGGAAGACTTATGTCAAGGAACACTGGCAGTCAAACAATATCATACACCTATGATAACAACAGCAATCAACTGACCATGACCGACAGTACAGGTACTACAACACGTACCTATGACGAACTAAATAGGACAACAACAAAGAATGTACCAAGTATAGGTATGAATACATATGTATACGATATATCAATCAATGTAGCAGCAGGAAATATAAAGGAAACCGCTACTGATGCAAAAGGTAATAATGTTGAAAAGGTATATGACAAGATAGGCAGACTTGCTTCTGTAATATCAGCAGAAGGTACAACGACCTACACATACTATGACAATGGTAATACCAAAAGTGTAGAATATCCAAACGGAGTAAAAGAAGAATATACATATTATGAAGATAACCTACTAAAAACTCTAGTGAACAAAAAGGCTGACGGAAGCATAATAGACAGCTACGCATATACCTATGACGCAGCACACAATCAGACATCAAAGGTAGATATAAAAGGAACTACAAGCTATACCTATGACAGCTTAAACAGACTAGAAAAAGTAGTAGAACCAGATGGAAAAACAACTACCTACACCTTTGATAAGGCTGGAAATAGACTTACTGAGACAATGGCAATTGCGAATGACACAGTTACAGCAATGACAAATTATGCATATGACGAACAAAACAAGCTTACAAGCACTGTAACAGTAAAAGGAAATGGATTATCAGAAAAGGTAACCTACAACTATGATGACAATGGTAACATGATAAGCAAGTTTAAGGTTACGCTAAATCTGGCTGAACCCAATTTACTAGGTGTATTTGAAATATTCAAAGCAGGAGAAAGCGAAGACAATAGCGTATCCTTCTATGAATACGATGAATTAAACCAGCTTGTTAAGACAACAGAAGGAAATATGAATATATCCTACGCATACAACGGAGAAGGCTACAGAGTACAAAAATCCATAAATGGACAAGTAGCAAACTATCTCTATGAAGGAGATAAGGTTGTACTTGAAACAGATGGAACAGGAGCACAAACAGCAGCAAACATATATGGTACAAACCTTATATCAAGAACCGCAGAAAGTGAAACAGCATACTACCTATACAATGGACATGCAGACGTTGTAGCATTACTAAGCACAACAGGCAGCACATTAGCAAGCTACTACTATGATGCATTTGGAAACGCAACAGAAACAACAGGTACTATAGAGAATCCATATAGGTATGCAGGCTATAGATATGATGAAGAAACTGATGTATATTATCTGAATGCGAGATATTATGATGCTAAGATAGCAAGGTTTATGACAGAGGATACCTATAGGGGACAGATGGATGATCCGTTGAGTTTGAATCTGTATACGTATTGTCATAATGAGCCTTTGATGTATTGGGATCCGACAGGACATTATGATGCAAATATTGTAACTAATGATGCAGGTGGAAATGGACAGAATACCAAAGGAGTAGGGGTATCAGATTTATCTAAAGGCTCAAAAAGTAACAATGTAATAGTATTACAACAGCAGTTGATAGATGCGGGTTATACATATATTGTAGCAGATGGCGATTTTGGTCCATTGACGGAAAAAGCAGTAAAGAATTTTCAAATCAAAAACGGATTGACACCAGATGGAGTTGTTGGTTATAACACTAATAAGGCTTTGACGAATTATGACATGAATAATACAAGAAAATTAAAAATAGAGGACGAAAATAAAAAGGAGACTAATGAGGTAAATCAGAATAAACAAACGGATAATGGTGATATAAATAAAGGAATTATTAGATTGATACAAGATAAATCTAATCAATTTAATGAATGGTCAAAGAACACTAATATAAAAGCAGAGATTGATCTTGCTAAAATAGGTTTAGAGGAAAATTCTCCAGACTATACACAAAAGGTAGTAGATAGAGTCTTGGAGAGTGATAAAAGGATAGAGTCAGCTATAGATATGGTTACAGGTTTTGAAAGCAGTGTGAAAATTATAAAAACTGTTAATGAAGGGAAAAAAATTCTATCACTGATTAATACGGATAAAAGACTTATTAATGCAGCTGAAGAGATGGGGAAAAACCAATTAGTGCAAAAGGAAGCAAATGAGTTGGTGGAGAAGCTTCTTCAAGGTAATGTAAACCCTGGAAAAGGTACCAAAAATCTATTTAAAGATATTTTATATTTAAGAGGAGATAATGGAGCTAGAGTATTTTACCGAAATACTAAGAATGGAATTGAAATACTTGCAAGAGCAAGTAAAGAAAACGAAATAAAAGTAATAAAAATACTTGAGGAATTATACAAATAATTATTGGAGGAATTGAAATCAATGAAAGTAATAAAAATTGAGTATCCTACTCAGTTGTCAGAACTAAAAGATATTAAAGATGATAATATTGATGTATTTGTTGAATTAGATGATGGAATAACATATACGGTTGTTGTCTCAACTCCGAAAAACTATTACAGTTACATGGAAAAAGAAAATATTGATTTTTATTGTGGTGTTCCAGATGTTATTGTAAAAGAAATTACACATGATAATATTGAAAGAGCAATAATCAAATATGCAGAAGATAATGCTTACTGGTTAAAATACTATCATCTGGCTGGGGAAGTTAATGTTGATGCATTAAATAAAGTAATTAAGGAGAAGAAATCTATAGAATAAGTGCTATCGAGGGACAAAGGGGACAGGAACCTTGTCCCTCTTCTGCTTTTTTGATATACTTATAATGAGGTGGTTAAATTGCCAAGATATGCAAGAAGTATAAGTAAAAGCGGAGTATATCACGTTATGTTACGAGGCATAAACAGACAAACGATTTTTGAAGATGAAGAAGATATGCAGAAACTACTTGAAACAATAAAGAAGTATAAAACAATAAGCAAATATGAGATATATGCTTATTGTATAATGAACAATCATGTCCATCTGCTTATAAAGGAGTTAGGAGAGTCAATTTCAAATGTAATCAAGAGAATAAGCAGCAGTTATGTATTTTGGTATAATAAGAAATATGAGCGTTGTGGTCACTTATTTCAAGAGCGATTTAAGAGTGAAGCCGTAGAAAGCGATGAATACTTTTTGACGGTACTTAGATATATTCATCAAAATCCTGTAAAAGCAGGAATAGTAAAGGATATATCTTGCTATAAATGGAGCAGTTATAGTGAGTATATAGATAAAGAAGAAATAGTTGATATTGATTTTGCATTAAACATGTTTTCAACTGAAAGGAAAAGTTCAATAGAATTATATAAGAGTTTTAATAAACAAAAGAATAGTGATATGTGTTTAGAAGATGAGGAAAAAGCAAGAGCATCAGATAGTGAAGTGAAGGAATACATAAAAAAATTAAATGTAATGGATCCAAAGGAATTGAGACAGTTAGAAAAGAGTAAAAGAGATGAAATTTTAAAGAAGCTTAAATTAGTGAACCGAGTAACAATAAGACAATTATCAAGGATGACAGGAATATCAAAGAGTGTGATAGACAGAGCTTAGGGACTAGGTACCTGTCCCCCTTGTCCCATTCGAAACATTTGACATTAAGGAGTTGTTGTGATTATGAGAGCAGATGTACCTGAATTATTATTTACTTCGCGCGGCGATTTCCGCACGTGGCTGCGTGAAAACGCGGAGACAAGCGACGGAGTGTGGCTTGTGTTCGGCAAAACAAAAGCGATAGTTACTTTATCTGCAAATGACGCCCTGGAAGAAGCTCTTTGTTTTGGGTGGATAGATGGACAGATGAAAAGCATCGACAACACAAAATATATAAAATACTTTGCCCAACGCTGCCCTAAAAGTCCCTGGTCTGAAAAAAACAAGAAAACGGTAGAGACGTTGCGGGGAAAAGGATTAATGGCCGAATTGGGCGAAAAAGCGGTGGAATCCGCAAAACGAAACGGCATGTGGGACGTTCCGAAGCGTGATCCGATTACCGACAAACAGGTTGAAGCGTTCGCGGAAAAGTTGGCCGGCATATCACCGGCATATGAGAACTTTAATAATATGCCGCCATCTGTTCGGTTCACATACACAGGAAGATACCTTTCATTCAAAACTGAGGAAGCCCGACAGCGGGATTTTGAAAAAATTGTAGACAGACTTAACAAGAATCTAAAACCCATGTAAGGGAAATAAATAAACGGAGGTATGTCAAATGGCAAGCACAGAGTTGGTAAAAATCGTTGGAGGGACAAAGGGGACAGGAACCTTGTCCCTTTAGTGTTTTTTGATATGCATAGAATGAGGTGATTAAGTTGCTAAGATATGCAAGAAGTATAAGTAAAAGAGGAGTATATCACGTTATGTTACGAGGCATAAACAGACAAACAATTTTTGAAAATGAAGAAAAAGCAAGAGTATCAGATAGTGAAGTGAAGGAATACA
>JBAVGO010000128.1:0-81617 GCA_049684915.1 Lutisporaceae bacterium
CACATAATTACTCTTGGGGTTTGTATCCATGTTGTAACACAAATACAAACCCTATCTAAATTGGCTATAATAATAAAATAGTACTTGCTTGTTTACTAAAGCTCTCATTGTTCAGATCTCCTTTTACTTAATCAAACTTTACTTAAAAGTTATTATACTACGCGAAATTTATTAAATCAATAGTTAACCATAAATATATTTTTGTAAACTAAAGAAATGATTTCCTAATTTTATATACATATATAGAACACACAATTAATTAGCAACAAAATACATGACTATAGCACCAACTACTTTTTTATGTATACTAAATTACTCTTTTGAGGATATAAACCTGTCCCCACATCCCATACACCCTATTCACCCACTTATTAATAATTCTGAATATTAAATATTTTCAAAAAAAGCTATTGACTAATCATCTTTTACGTGATAACCTATAAAACAATATAACAAATTACATTATGTAAATTTCATAATTATACAGACGATGACGAAGATAAAACTATCAAAATAGTTAATTAAAGAGAGTTGGAGTTGCTGAGATCCAGCATTAACTTGATAGATAATAATCACTTCTGAGTTTCATAACTGAAACTAATTAAGTTATGACGGCAGGCTCCGTTACAGTGCTAAGGTTTGATTGAACCTATAAAGATAGCTATCGTAAGTAAGCTATAAATTAGAGTGGTATCGTGTTAAAAACACCTCTACATGTATATATATGCATTGTAGTGGTGATTTTTTTATAATTATTCACGAAAGGGTGATCTATCTTCATACAAAATTATCTACAAAACATTATTTTTTATTCACACAATAAAACGAAAAATTTGAAAGGGGATTAAAATTATGAAAAAAAGATTTACTTTATTTATTGCATTATTACTAGTTTTAAGCTTATTTACAGCGTGTACGCAAAGTTCTGGTACACCTTCAGCAAATTCACCTGATACAATAAAGGTTGGTTTAAACTACGAGCTTTCTGGCGGAGTTGCTACTTACGGTCAAGGTTTAACTAACGGTATAGAGCTTGCAGTTCAAGAGATAAACAAAAATGGTGGCGTACTAGGAAAACAGATAGAGCTTGTAAAGGTTGACAATAAATCTGATAACGCTGAAGCAGCTAACGTTTCTGCAAGACTTGCTTCAAGGGATAAGGTAGTTGCTATACTAGGAGCTGCAACTTCAGGAAACACAAAAGCCGCATCTCCAGCAGCTAATGAAAGTAAGGTACCTTTAATATCTGCTTCAGCTACAGCGGACGACGTAACAGTAGATAGTAATGGCAAGGTAAGAGAGTATATTTTCAAAACCTGCTTTAGTGATTCTTTTCAGGGCGTAACAATGGCTAATTTCGCATTTACAGATTTGCAGCTAAAAAATGCAGCCGTTCTTATTGATAATACTAGTGACTATAGTTTAGGACTAGCAAAAAACTTTAAAGCTACCTTCACACAGCTTGGTGGAAACGTACTTGTAGAAGAAGCATATCAAGCAAAGGATACAGATTATAAGGCAGTGCTAACGAATATTAAGGCTAAAAATCCAGATGTACTCTATGTACCCGGTTACTATGAAGAGGTTGGCTTAATTATAAAACAAGCTAGAGAATTAGGCCTTAACGTCCCTGTTCTTGGCGGTGATGGTTACGATTCTCCAAAGCTAGTAACAATCGCAGGCTCCGCAACTTTAAACAATGTATATTATACTAACCACTATTCATCTATGGATAACGCACCGAACGTTGTTGATTTCAAGAAAGCATATACTGCTAAGTATGGCAAAGAAGCTGATGCATTTAATGCTCTAGGTTATGACCTTGCATACTTTCTTGCAGATGCTGTAAAAAGAGCAGGTGCTGTTGATTCTGTTAAGGTAAAAGATGCTCTGGCATCAACCAAAGATTTTATAGGCATAACAGGCACGCTTTCTATAGATGAATTCCATAATCCTGTAAAAGCAGTAACGATACTAGAAGTAAAAGATGGAAAGCCTGTATTTCTTAAAAAATTAGAACCTTAAGCTATATATATCGCACTAAACAATTTACATTTATAAAATAGGTGCATTTAGGGTACTCTCCTAAATGCATCATTTAAAATTTTAACGGGGTGATAACAATGGAACAACTGATTCAACAGTTAATAAACGGTGTATCTCTTGGCAGCATTTATGCATTGATCGCCCTAGGATATACTATGGTTTATGGAATTATTAATTTAATTAATTTTGCACACGGAGATATTTATATGATAGGAGCGTATATAGGCTTCGCTTTGACAACCTTCTTTAATTTTAGTTTTTTTCCTGCACTTATAATATCAATGCTTTTATGCAGCATACTTGGAATGATAATTGAAAAGATTGCTTATAAACCAATACGAAATTCCACAAGAATAGCAGCATTAATCACTGCAATAAGCGTTTCGTTGTTTCTTGAATATGGAATGATGTATTTTGTAAAACCAGAAACTAGAACTTTTCCCGAGATTTTACCAAGCAAGCAAATAAGTATTCTAAATACTAATGCAGTTTTGGACATTAAAAACATTTACATTTTAGTAGTAACAATTTCTCTTATGCTTATACTTCAATATATAATTTATAAAACTAAGGTTGGAAAGGCTATGAGAGCTGTTTCTCTGGATAGGGATGCAGCACAGCTAATGGGTATCGATATCAATAAGACCATATCCTATACTTTTGCATTAGGCTCAGCCCTTGCAGGAGCGGCAGGGGTACTTGTCGGAGCATATTATAATTCCATTAATCCTCTTATGGGTGTAGTCCCTGGACTTAAAGCATTTGTCGCAGCCGTAATTGGTGGAATAGGAGTTATACCAGGTGCTGTCCTAGGAGGCTTTTTCCTAGGCATGACCGAAACAATGGTAAGTGCATTTGGTGGCTCCCTTTATAAGGATGCAGTTGCATTTACAATATTAATACTTGTACTTCTAATAAAGCCTAATGGGCTGCTTAGAAGAAATATAAGAGAAAAGGTATAGAAGTTAGGGGGTATACTATGAAGCTTTTAAACAAGAAAAATACGCTCACCATTTTAGCAGTATTTGCTACTTATGCCCTAGTCGCTTTTTTAATAGATAGAGGCTTTATTGACTCATATATATTTTTAAACATTGTTCTTATAGGCATCAATATAATACTTGCTGTCAGCTTAAATCTTATTACAGGCTATACTGGTCAATTTTCACTTGGTCATGCCGCATTTATGTCAATTGGAGCCTATGCATCAGGTATATTAACAGCAAAATTGGGTCAGCCATTTTGGATAGGAATTATAGGAGCAGCATTATTTGCAGCAATTGCAGGGGTAATTATTGGTATCCCTACTTTAAGACTTAAAGGAGACTATCTTGCTATTGCAACCCTAGGTTTTGGTGAAATCGTGAAAATCATAGGGTTCAATACTAATTATATTGGCGGTGCTACAGGACTTAATGACATTCCTAGGTATACTACTTGGACATGGCTTTATTTCTCTGTAGTTGTAACTGTATTGCTAATCAGCAATTTTATTAAGTCTTATAAAGGTAGAGCCTGTATTTCAATCAGAGAAGACGAGATTGCCGCTGAGGCTATGGGAGTAAATACAACATATTATAAAGTTCTTGTATTTACAATTGGCTCATTTTTCGCAGGAATAGCTGGTGCTTTATATGCAAACTACTTTAATTTTTTAAAACCCGATTCCTTTGGATTTATGAAATCCATAGACATACTGGTAATTGTTGTTTTTGGGGGAATGGGAAGCATTAAAGGTTCTATTATTGGAGCAATACTTCTCTCTTTAATCTCACTATTTCTTCAAGGTATTCCAGAGCTTCGTATGGTTGTTTACTCTATAATTTTATTTTTAATAATGGTTTATAGACCCCAAGGACTCATGGGAAAAAGCAAATTTAAGCTTTTTAAGAAAAGAGGTGGATTAAATGCCCATAATCAAAGTAAATAATCTATCTAAGTCCTTTGGTGGCATAAAAGCAGTTTCTGATATTAATATGTCAATCGAAGCCGGAGAAATAGTCGGAATAATTGGTCCAAACGGTGCTGGTAAAACAACCTTTTTTAACTTATTAACAGGAATTTATAGCCCAAGCTCAGGAGAAGCAATCTATAACCTTGATAAGCAAATTTCATCCAAAAACTTTAAGCCATACAAAATGACAGGATATGGGGTTGCACGAACCTTTCAGAATATCAGGCTTTTTAAAAGCATGAGTATAATTGACAATGTACTTATGGGTTATCATTGCAATATGCACTATGGACTTTTGCCCTCAATGCTTCATCTTTCTTCCTTTTATAAAAGTGAAGCTAAAGCCTATGTAGAAGCTCTCAGACTGTTGGAAATATTTGATCTTGCAGGTAAAAAAGACGAGCTGGCAAGTAATCTTCCTTACGGAGAACAAAGGAAACTTGAAATTGCAAGAGCTCTTGCTGCAAAACCGAAAGTTCTTATGCTTGATGAGCCTGCGGCAGGGATGAATCCTAATGAGACAAAAGAACTTACAAAGCTTATTAATTGGATTAAAGATGAATTCAACGTTACAATAATTCTTATTGAACACGATATGTCCTTGGTAATGGGAATATGCAGTAAAGTATTTGTATTTGATTATGGAATCTTAATAGCCAGTGGTACCCCAGAAGAGGTTCAAAATGATGAACAGGTTATTAAAGCTTATCTCGGAGGTGAATAACGTTGCTTGAATTACAAAATCTGAATGTTTTCTACGGAGCTATTCATGCTTTGAGAAACATAAATCTTAAAATCAATCAGGGTGAAATTGTTACACTAATAGGTGCAAACGGTGCTGGTAAAACAACTACACTCCGTACAATATCAGGACTTGAAAAAGCTAAGTCCGGTAAAATATTATATAATGGCAAAGTGCTTAATATATCCTCTGCATCTGATATTGTAAAGTTAGGCATCTCTCATGTTCCCGAGGGAAGAAGAGTCTTTTCAACAATGAGTATCTTTGAAAACTTAGAAATGGGTGCTTTTACGAGAAATGATAAGTCGCAGGTAAAAAAAGACCTAGAGCAAGTATTCTCACTATTTCCAAGACTTTTAGAAAGGAAGAACCAGCTTGCAGGTACCTTATCAGGAGGCGAGCAACAGATGCTTGCCATCGGGCGAGCTCTCCTATCAAGACCAAAGCTGCTTTTGCTGGATGAACCTTCTATGGGACTTGCACCTATTATTGTTAAAGAGATCTTTTCTATCCTCAAAGACATAAACAAAAATGGTACTACTATTTTATTGGTTGAACAAAATGCAAATATGGCCCTGCAATGTGCCAATAGAGCCTATATCATTAAGAATGGGGAAATTGATTTGGAAGGCAATTCACAAGCTCTTCTAGATAATGAAAATGTTAAAAATGCCTATCTTGGTAAACAATAAAAGCTCAGGACTTCGAGTCCTTCGCTCTTAGCCGGATTTGCTCCGCAAATGGCAATAAATAAAACAGAAGGGACGACATAATGTCCCTTCTATATTGAAAGTAAACTTAACTTTCCTGTATTAATTGTTCTCTGCATATCTATTATTCTCTGATTGCTAGAGCCTCGGAAGCACAGTGATAAATCCTTCTTGTCCTCTTGATATCTGCCATCCACCAATACATCTATGTATTTTATAAAGTCATTCCAACCGCTTCTTTCATCCTTAGCTTTTAATATTTCTTCCAGAGTATAACCTGTATATGCCCATACGCTTAGCCCCAAGCTTTTAACTTCCTTTGCTATATGTGCAAACTGCTCCGCCTTTTCAAAGCATTCACCTCCGGAGCAGGTTATTCCATCCAGCATCGGGTTTTTCTTTATTTCATGTAATATGTTATCTATATCCACCAATTTTCCGCCCTCAAAGGAATGAGTGCTTGGGTTGTGGCAGCCCTTACAGTTATGTAGACAGCCCTGTGCAAAAGCTACATATCTAAATCCCAATCCATCTACAATGCTTTCCTTCGTAATTCCGGAAAGTCTTATTTTTTCATCCATAGCTTCCAACAGTCCCTTTCATATTTTATTGCTTCATTTGGTGAACCGTTCTATCCTTTAGCTCTGCTTGCTTTGCATCATTGAATCTATCTATTGTTGACAGATAACCTGTTATACGTCTAATTCTTCTTATATCATGACTGCCGCACACCTTACATTCATTTTCTATGATACCTGAGTTGCCACAGCTTCTGCATTCATCAATTGGGAAGTTTACTCCTGCATAGCCCATGTCACAGCTTCTCATATGCCTTATTATCTTCTCAAAGGCAGGTATATTGTCCTTTGGTGAAGAAGGCAGCTCTACATAGCTAATATGACCTGCTGCACAAAGCTTGTGGAAAGGACCCTCTAAAGCAATTTTATCGAAAACGCTTACTTCATAGTTTACAGGAATATGGAAGGAGTTTGTATAGTATTCCTTGTCAGTAACTCCCTTAATTACTCCAAATTCTTTTCTGTCTTTCTCAATAAATCTGCCTGAAGTACCTTCGGCAGGAGTAGCATAAGCAACAAAATTCAAATCATGTTCTTCTGAGAATCTATCAGCTGCTTGCTTAATTCTTTCTATTATCTTGTAGCCTAAATCCCAAGCCTCTTTATCCTCACCATGATGCTTTCCAGTCAATACTAAAAGTGTTTCAGCCAAACCTATAAAGCCTATACCCAAAGAGCCGTTTTTAATTGCTTCTCTGATTTCATCATTGTCTTTAAGATTTTCTGAGCCCATATATAGCTTCTGTCCCATTAAGAAAGGTAAATCCTTTGCCTTTAAGCTTGCAATAACGTTAAATCTATGTAGAAGCTGGTTACATGCTAGCTGTAATATGCTATCCAGCTCTTTATAAAACTCATTTATACTGCTTGTCCTAAGTGCTAGCTTAGGAAGGTTAAGAGTAATAGGTGTTATGTTTCCTCTCTTTGCAACTTTTTCCTCGCCATGTCGATTGCCTATAACTCTCGTACGACAACCCATGTATGCCACTTCATCACCATATTTGATGTTAAAGCTGGAATCCATAAAGCTAAAGGTTGGATTCATTCTTTTGGAGGATACCTCCATAGCAAGCTGGAACAAATCATAGTTTGGATCTCCGGGATTGAAGTTAATGCCTTCCTTTAATCTAAATACCAGGTTTGGGAATATAGGACTCTCTCCTTTGCCTAAGCCTTTTTCAAAAGCCTTCAGCATGGCGAAGTTTACCATTCTTCCTTCCTTGGTAGTATCTGTGCCTATATTAATGCTGCTAAAGGGAACTTGAGCTCCTGCCCTGCTGTGCATAGTGTTAAGATTGTAAACCAAGCCCTCCATGGATTGAAAAACTTCCTCTTCTGTTGTATGAGTGCACTGATTACGTATAACCTCTGCCATGCTTTTATCGAAATGTGGATAACTCTGTCCACCGAACATATCATTTTGATTGCTTTGTAGTATTATAGCTGCTTGTGCTGCTGCTGATGCAATCCTTTTGGGTGGTCTAATAAATCCGTAGCCTGTATTAAAGCCCTTCATCAGTAGCTCAGTTAAATCTATTTGTAGGCAATTTAGAGTTTTGCCGTAGTAATCTAAATCATGTATATGTACATCCCCGTTAATATGAGCCCTGCTCATTTCCTCGGGTATTATGTTGTTCAGGTAATAATGTTTGCTGGCCGCAGATGCTATTTGCAGCATTTTAGCAGAAGGAGAATTCCCAACATTAGCATTTTCTCTGCTGGTTTCTACCAATATATCCTTTACAACATCCATTAGCTCACTTTTAGTTTCTCTCATCCGAGTACGCTTTGACCTATAAAGTATATATGCCTTAGCGGTTTTAGCATGACCTGTTTCTATAAGTACCTTCTCAACAGCGTCCTGTATAGCCTCTACATCAGCTACCTCACTTTTATTGGCCTTATATATATAAGATATAACCCTTTCAGTTAGATTCTCAGCTGTTTCAAAATCTTCGCCACCTACTGATCTAGCTGCCTTAAAAATAGCCGCCGTAATTTTCTCCTTACTGAAATCTACTATTCTTCCATCTCTCTTCTTTAGTTTTGTTATCATTAGTGTTCCCC
Source organism: Lutisporaceae bacterium (assembly GCA_049684915.1). GTDB lineage: Bacteria > Bacillota > Clostridia > Lutisporales > Lutisporaceae > GWB2-37-7. The sequence continues at coordinate 8,098 of JBAVGO010000128.1, forward strand.
CTATCTTTCGTTTATCAGTTTATTCAGCTCCTCTATAAATGTGTTCAAATCCTTGAATTGTCTATAAACAGAGGCAAATCTGACATAAGCAACATCATCAAGCTGCTTAAGTCTGTTCATAACCATTTCGCCAATTTTCTTGCTGTCTATTTCCTTTTCCATGGAATTGTACAGTTCCTTTTCTATTTCATCTACTACTTCTTCAATTTGTTTAATTGATACGGGGCGTTTCTCACATGCCTTTATAAAACCGTTAATTATTTTACTTCGCTGATATATCTCTCTGTTTCCTTCCTTCTTAACGATTATCAATGGCATTTCTTCAACCTTCTCATAGGTTGTAAAACGTTTGTTACACTTCTCACATTCTCTTCTTCTTCGTATTGCTGTTTCTTCTTCGGTGGGACGGGAATCAACAACCTTGCTTTCACTGTAACCGCAGTATGGGCATTTCATTGAGATTTCTCCTTTCAACTACACTTGTCCCTCGTTTTATAATCACAACATATAGTGTCATATATATTATAATACACATAATGTTGCTATCCACTCTGAATTTCTCTCATCTAGGCGATTCTATTATATATATCTCTTCCTATCTTAATTAATCTCTTTTTGTCGTATATTTTATTATTATGTAAAATTTAGTAACCAGAGCCATCTACTAGTATAACATCAACCCCTATCTTTCTAATATTGCTCCAGCCTATGATAATATCACTTTCTTTGCTGAAAAATCCAAGAAACTTACCTCCAGCAGGTATAATTATGGCTTCAAGATTCCCTGTCTCCATGTTTATTTCCACATCGCATACCAAACCCAGTCTTCTTCCGTCATTAATATTTATTACTTCCTTTTGTTTTAGCTCAGATGTTTTTATCATTTTTCATCCTCCATTTTTTTTAGTTATCATTATAAAATATATAACTTGTTTATAAAATTAGAACAGAAAAAAGTAGGGGATGACCAAAGAGTATTTATATGTGCTGGCAGACACATAGGTCTGCCACTACATGTGTTGCATGGAGGAGTTTGTAAATATATTAAAACATTTGCCAATAAAAAACAGCACGTAATGTGCCGTTTTATATGTATTTTCTCATATGGCTTAATGCCGTCTTTTCAAGTCTAGATACCTGTGCCTGAGATATGCCGATTTCATCAGCTACCTCCATCTGTGTTCTGCCTTCAAAGAATCTTAAGTTTAATATCAGCTTCTCCCTATCATTCAATCGTTTCATAGCTTCTTTAAGTGCAATGCTCTCCAGCCAATTATCATCAATATTCTTGTCATCTGAAACCTGATCCATAACGTAAATAGCATCTCCACTGTCATGATAAATTGGCTCAAACAGCGATACCGGATCTTGAATTGCATCTAAGGCAAAAACAACTTCTTCTACAGGAAGTTCAAGCTCCTTTGCTATTTCAGATACAGTAGGCTCCTTTGAGTTTCTATTTATCAGCTGGTCTCTTACTTGCAGTGCCTTATATGCTATATCTCTAAGGGATCTGCTTACTCTAATGCTGTTATTATCTCTTAAGTATCTTCTTATTTCTCCAATTATCATAGGCACTGCATAGGTAGAAAATCGAACATTCTGACTTAAGTCAAAATTATCTATAGCTTTAATTAAACCTATGCATCCAACCTGGAAAAGGTCATCAACATATTCTCCCCTGTTATTGAACCGTTGAATAACACTAAGCACCAATCGTAAATTTCCCCTAATAAACTCTTCTCTTGATGAATTGTCACCTGCTTGCATTTTCTTTAGTAATTCAACCATTTTATCGTTTGAGAGGACGGGTAGTTTTGAAGTATTAACTCCGCATATTTCTACTTTGTTTAGCATCATTTTTAGCACACCCTTTTTATAATGTTGACATTAAAATTATTACCACCCGCACTTTTTTTATACATTAAATATTAATTTCTCTCAATTTTATATTGCCCCTTATGCATTGATTTCCAACATGTCCAGCCTATTATTAAAAATAGAGTTGTCCATAAAACTAGAAAAAAGGAATATGCGATTTAAGAAATGGCATATTCCCTATGTATATAGCTACATCATTCTATTTATCTCTTTTTTTAATCTCTTAATTATCCTTTTCTCCAGCCTTGATATGTATGATTGAGATATACCTAACATATCTGCTACTTCCTTTTGAGTTTTTTCTACTCCATCATTCAGACCAAATCGCAGCTCCATTATTCTTTTTTCTCTTTCTGACAGCTTCTTTAACGCCAGGGAAAGCAGCTGTTTATCTATTTCATCCTCTAGATATCTATATATTATATCATTCTCTGTACCCAAAATATCTGATAGTAGCAGTTCATTTCCATCCCAATCAATGTTAAGAGGTTCATCGAAGGATATTTCGGTTTTCACCTTGTTATTTCTTCTAAGATACATCAAAATTTCATTCTCTATACACCGTGAAGCATATGTAGCCAGTTTGATTTTCTTATCTGGATCAAAGGTATTCACAGCTTTTATTAGCCCTATTGTACCTATAGAGACTAAATCCTCTACCCCTACTCCTGTATTTTCAAACTTTCGTGCAATATATACCACTAGTCTAAGGTTTCTCTCTATTAAAATAGCTCTTACAACATCTTCATCATCCTTAATCCTGGACAGCAAATAAATCTCTTCATCATTTTCCAAGGGTGGAGGTAAAGCTTCACTACCTCCAATATAATGCACATATGTGTCTTTATATAAATTAAAATACCGAAGTACCTTAATCATAATTATCCTTTTCATTAGTCTTAACCTTTTAATTAGTCTTCGCATATGTTTTCCCCCTTCTATATCTAGAAAATTTACATATTTAAAATATCAGGATGTATTAATGCACTGTATTCACCGCTGCTAGAAAGTTTTTTGCTATAAATGCCGATTATAATATTTTTGATATTCTGCGTCTTGTTGTTTTCTATCAACTGCACTTCGTCAGGTTTAAATCCAAGCAGCATACCATTATCCCTACCCAATGATTTGAAGGGTATAACTCTAAATCTAGTAACTAGCTCCGAATTTGCCATTACATGAGCAATTACATTAAAATCATTTTGATTATCTCCCTCATAAATTTCCTGGACATCCTTTGGTAGTAGATCTTTTATAGATGAATACTCAGCTATTAACACTGGTGCTTTGGTTATTGGTTCACTAAGAGAATTCCCGGTGTCAATTAAAGCTGTAAGCACAGCTTTTCTATCGTCCAGAAGTATATTTATTTCTGTAATGATTCTCTCCCGTTTCACTCTATATTGTATAAATCCCCAGCAGTACTTAACGGTAAAATACGCAATAATTATTGATATGAACAAAATTTTTACAGGAAAATCTTGGATATAGAACGCACCGTATTTTATGTGCTTTAAGCCATTAACAAAATAAAACAAGCCAAAAGCTGCTCCTCCAAATACAAAGGAAATGATATAGAATACCCCTGTAAGTTTAGCAAAATTTCTTATATCTTTTGGTAGGTATGCAAGTATTATAATAAGCAGAGAGAAGACAACCTTCATTCCAGGTGTATAAAATTGTTTGAAATCCGGAAAGTATGAGCCAAGAGAATATAGTGCCCCCAGTAAAGAAGCAATGATAAGCATGAGCCATGAGCTTTTATGCTTTAGTAGTTTTGCTGTACACATTAATATGATAAAGTTCATAATAAAGTTTTCCAGCAAAATGATATCACCATAAACATAAGTTTCCATAGCCAAACATCCTTTTTATTGTTATCAGCTCTATAAAGTTTATATAGAAAAGCTGTAAATTAGTAATACATCTTTGTGAATATTAAAAATTAATAATGCTATGCAATATCGATTGTGATATAGCTATATTGTAATTATATATAAATTATTATGAAATTCATGTCACAATTAGAAGTCGAATAAAAAAATGTCAAGGTCAAAAACCGACATAAAAAAGGCTTCTATTGAAATATTAATAAATCAATAAAGCCTTTTATGATATACAAAAGTTTTCTAAATGTAAAAACCGGCTTACGCCGGTATAATTACTTATTTTAGCTTGTTTCTTAGGAAGGTAGGTATATCTATATCATCGTCTCGATATCCACTTTTTGAAGCTTCCAGCCTTTTTTCTCCATTTTCCTGATCCGCTTCTATCTTGTCTTCAGGTAATATAAAGGGTTTGTTTTCATCAAAGCCTGTTGCAATAACTGTTATTCTTATCTCATCCTTCATACTTTCATCAATTACAGCACCAAATATAATATTTGCATCAGGGTCAGCTGACTGGAATACAAGATCAGCAGCTTCATTAACCTCAAAAATACCCAAATCCATACCGCCTGTAATATTAAGAAGTACACTCTTAGCACCTTCTATAGAGGTTTCAAGAAGCGGGCTGTGAATTGCTTGTTTTACAGCTTCTGCACTTCTCTTTTCGCCATTTGCTTTGCCTATGCCCATGTGTGCAAGACCTTTACTAAGCATAATTGTTTTTACGTCCGCAAAGTCAAGGTTTACAAGTCCTGGTACAGCTATAAGATCAGAAATACCCTGAACACCTTGTCTTAATATATCATCTGCTATACGGAATGCATCCAAAATGGAAGCTTTTCTATCAACTATTTGTAGTAATCTATCATTTGGAATTGTAACCAAGGTATCTACCTTGTCCTTAAGCTCCGCAAGACCTCTTTCTGCTTGCATCTTTCTAACCTTGCCTTCAAATCCGAAAGGTCTTGTAACAACTCCTACTGTAAGAATGCCTAATTCTTTGGCAATTTGTGCTACTACAGGTGCTGCTCCTGTGCCTGTTCCACCACCCATTCCGGCAGTAATAAAGACAAGATCAGCTCCTTCAAGTATTTTCTTTATATCTTCATGGCTTTCTTCCGCTGCCCTTTTACCCATATCAGGGTTGGCACCAGCTCCTAGTCCTTTTGTCAGTTTCTCACCAATCTGAATTTTATTTGGTGCTTGTGATAAGTACAAGGCTTGCTTATCAGTATTTATAGAGTAAAATTCCACTCCTCTTAAGCCTGCCGTAATCATTCTATTTACTGCGTTATTACCTGCACCCCCAACGCCAACTACTTTTATTGACGCGACAGGATTAACATCAACATCGAATTCTAGCACATTATAACCTCCCTAAATAACTGTTTATATAAACAAAAATTAATTACACAATAACATATTAAAAAATTCAACACGAATGTTTAATTTCCTTTATTTTTGAGAAATTTTTTTTAAATATAATTGAGTTTCGTAAAGCCTTTTTTTATTTTTTATGCGAACTGAATATATGTCTTCTTATAATTGCAAAGTTTTGGAATAGTCTTACTCCAAAAGCAAATATTGCAGCATAGTATATTGGTACTCCCATTTGATCTCCCATATATGTAAGAATTGCTGCAAGTATTGCGTTGCCAAAGAAACCCGACATAAAAATCTGAATGTCAAAGGTTTTTTCTATGCTGGATCTGATTCCACCAAATACTGAGTCCAAAGCTGCAAGAATGGCAACTGACATATATGATGAATATTGAACAGGTATAGACATAGGAAGTAGAAAACCAAGTAAAACGCCTATAAGTAATCCGATTAAAGGAATTATCAATTTATTCACCACCCTCTGTTATTGTCTGATAATTAAGCTTATATTTGCCATCATAAGCATTAATAGTTAACTTCTCAACCTTCTGAATATTAATTCTTATACCGTAATACTCCATAAGATATATATAGCCTGCAGGAGCAGTGGCACTTGCTTCTAAGGTTTTAGGATTTCCTATTGCTTTTATTATAAAGGGCACAGCATGCCTTTTGCCATCAATATTTATAGTTGGACCACCACATTTTATATTAGAAGTTGCTGTTACCCTTTCATCGTTTATCGATATGGCTTCAGCACCGGCAGCCCTAAGTTCGTTTATAATTTCTAGTATATCTACATCATGAATTAGATACCAGTCAAGATTTTCTTCTTCACCCACCTCATCCACACTGTCATTCATACTAATAATTATACCTGGACCTACCATCTTCTTATAGTCTGCATCAACCTTTGCTGAGATGAGTTCCTGCTCCATATTTTTATATACGCCCTCACCTTTTTTTATGCTCTCTTCATAGCTTTTCAACTTAATCTTTGCTTCATTTATTGAGCTTGCAAGCGTATGGCTTTCCTTATTAACATTTTCTATTTCATTCTTCATATCCAGAATCTTAGGTATAGTAACTATACCCTGAAAAGATGTTATATTTGATTGCAGTTGAACAATTAAAAAATAACCGGTAAAAATGGCAATAACGAAAAAATAATATATAGATTGCTGTTTTTTCATTTATTGAGATTCACCCTCTTTAACTACCTTTGCATATTTTTTTTCTAATACACCATTATATCTAGGCACGGTAATATTTTGCTCCTGAGTTACAGTAACATCAATGTCGCTATTTTGTATACTCTCAATAATGCCGTCTCTCATCATAATAGCTCCTTCTAGAGTTCTTGAGTCTCCAATCGCCTTGAACACAAAAGGAGGGGCGAATTCCACAGTATTAATGTTGATATGAGCTCCAGCTTGCCTTATCTCTGTAGTTGATACAATTCTTTGATCATTAATTGATATCGCTTCAGCTCCTGCTGCATTAAGCTCATTAACAAGAAGCAACATCCTATCATGTGATATCAGTGGGAAATTATAGGTTTCAGCGAATTTTAAATCATCCAAAATAATTGTTATACCAGGACCTTGCACATCTACGAGCCCCGCAATAATTCTAGCATTGTCTAGCTCATCCTTCAGCATCTTGGCAGAAACGCTGCCTGTAGATGCCTGTTCTTCATAATTCCTAATTTTTTTCTCATAATCATTTTTAAGTGCTAAAAGCGTATCTCTTTCATCCTTTACTTTTTTTAATTGTGAAGCAAGCTCTCTTGCCCTATTCTCTGATACTGGACCGACTCCTGTCTTAACTGTCTTAAACTGTACTGAAATCATCAATCCCAATACAATACATACTACAGCTAAAGCAAGTTGAAATTTGTAGTTCTTCATATGCTACCTCCAATATGTCTGCGCTTAACATTTTACTCGGGTTTAAAAAAGGGATTACCCTTGTGTCCCATTTCTATTGTACCTTTTAGTTTCTTCTTATTTAAATCTTGTAAAATAGCCTTTGCAAGAGGAATCTTATTTTCGATATCACTAGCATCCCCTAAATTTATCTTAATACCATTTTTAGTTAGCAACTTGATATCTAAGATGTCAGCAGTATTTATTTCCGATATCTCTTGGTTTATACCTGTATTTGTTATTTCATTTATTAGCCTTACCATAATTTCTAGCTGTTGTTTATCTTCTAACATAATTTCTTCCCCAAGCTTAAAGGTATTAAACTTAAGTCCGTTGATAATTGGAAGCTTTAGATCTTTTATTGAGCTATTTATCTCTACGACTATGCCTTCTTGGTCAACAAACAAATATGAGCCCACATAAGGCACTAATACCAGTGGTTTTCTTTCTATTATATCAATATTTATAACATTAGGTAATACTCTGTTTATTTTTATTCTCTTTATATAGGGATTTTGAAAAATACTCTTCATTGTATCCTTAGTATTAATTCTAAATATATTCTGCTGATAGCTCAAATCAGAAAGCCTAATTATCTCCTGCTGACTTACTCTTACATTACCTGTTACAGTTATCGTTTTTATGTTGAAGAGACTTGAAGTCAACAAAAAAGCAATACTAAAAACTATTATTACCAGATAAAATATGTACTTAAAGGTTTTTCTCATACCTTCACCTCACGCTTGTACAATATAGCTCCAAAAAATTACTCTTCCTTCAAGTTTTAGAAAGAGAATTTTATATATATAGAATGTCGAGTGCGATATATATACTTAACTTATATATTATACCATTAAACATTCACTCTTTGAATATCTGCACCAATTTTTTTGAGTTTAATCTCCAACCTATCATACCCTCTATCAACGTGAGTCTTTATATTATCAATTATTGTAGTTCCCTCCGCAGCAAGACCTGCAAGAACTAGAGCTGCTCCTCCTCTTAAGTCTCTGGCTGTAACCTTAGCTCCAGTCAGTTTCTTAACACCTTTTACCACCGCTGTCCTACTATCTATCCTAATGCTAGCTCCCATTTTAATCAATTCTTCTGCCTGTTTATAGCGGCTTTCAAATACTGTCTCAATAAATACGCTTGTTCCCTTTGCAATAGAAGTAACCGCCATCATTTGTGCCTGCATATCTGTAGGAAAACCCGGATAGGGAAGGGTTTTTATAACCTCTATAGCCTTTAAACGCTTGTTAGGATTAGAAATATGCAGCTTGTTTTCATATTCCTTTATCAAGCAGCCACTTTCAGCTAATTTTGCAATTACTGGACGGACATGTTGATTATCAATATCATCAAGGACTAAGCTACCACCAGTAATTGCAGCTGCTGCCATGAAAGTGCCTGCTACAATCCTGTCAGATATAATTTTATGCTCAACATCTCCAAAAATAGAAACTCCATCAATTCTTATTGTACTACTGCCTGCACCACTTACCTTAGCTCCCATTTTATTCAAGAAATTCTGTAAATCGTCTATTTCAGGTTCTTTAGCCGCATTGTAAATAATCGTTGTTCCCTTCGCAGCTACTGCAGCTAGCATTATATTTTCTGTTGCGCCCACGCTGGGGTAATCAAGGTGAATTTCTGCACCAACAAGCTTACTGCACTCACAGTAAATGTATCCATGCGACTCTGTAATATGAGCTCCTAACTTCTTTAAACCTGTCAAATGTAAATCTATTGGTCTGGGACCAAGTTCACATCCTCCCGGATATGCTTACATATTGATAGTGTATTACCTTTTAAGAATATTGTTGGATTCCCATCCATATCAATTATAATCCTTTCAATAAAAATTTCCACATCTTTTTTCTCTAATTTTGGTTTATTTTTAATTTTTTGTAAAAGCTCCCACTCGTATAACCTAGTTTCTTGTGACATAATTTTTAAGCTCTCATTAAATCCGTTAATTCTTCTTTCTAAATATAAAAGTCTGTTTTGAAATTCTGCTTCAAGTTCATCAAAGCCTTCTTGTATAATATTCTTATATTGACTCTTATTATCCTTTTTCATATCCAAAATTTTTTGCAAAATCAATAGCTTATATTTCTCTCTAAGTTCTTGCTGCTCCTGCTTAAGACTCTCAAGCAAAATCTTCTGATTATCAAAGCTACAGTCAATTTGACTATGCACAATTCCTCCAAGCTCAGCCTTATATGCTATAGCTAATATCTTTAGATATTCCATAACAATTATCAACAAAATGCCTTCACTTATAGTATGGCGCTGACAGCTACTTTTCCCAAATTTATGGTAGCTTCCACAGATATAGCTTTTTGGTTTATCTGCCTTACTATATGCAATCATATAAGAACCACAGTCCTTACAAAATAGCAATCCTGAGAAAATATTATTCCTTGATGCAGAACCCTTCGAACCTGTTTTTTTCCTTTTATCCAATATATCTTGTACCTTATTATAATTTTCTTTAGTTATTATTGCCGGGTGTTTTTCTTCAAATATATATTGTTCATCTCGAGGCTTATTAAAAGATTTTCCCTTAATCGAGGTTTTTTCTGTTTTAGCCATACGCAAAGTGCCTATATAAATGTCATTATTCAGTATCCTCTGAACTGCCGAGGAAGTCCATGTATTACTGATTTTACCCATATAGATCATATTTTGTCGCTGATGTCTCTGCCAGATATGCTGTGAGGGTGTAGGATACCCCTCCTTATTTAGCGTCTCTGCAATCTTTCTATAGCCTAAACCTGATATATAAAGCCTGTAAATTAACCTCACAATATCTGCTGCTTCTAAATCAATTTCTAACATATGCTTATCAAAAGCACTTCTTATATACCCAAAATGCTCTTTTATAATCAATCGTCCTTCTTTCTGCTTAGTCTTTATACTGCTTTTTATTTTCTTTGAGATATCCTTTACATACATTTCGTTATACCAGGTCTTAATACCCAACAAATCATTATCATCTAAAGCAGTATCATAACCGTCCCCTTCTTTTGGAAGTATAAGTCTTTTTTTCAGCTTCTTCATTTTGTCAATGAATAGCAAGGTATAAGCATTATGTCTTCCTATTCTTGACAGATCCTTAGCTATAACAATATCAATATCATTATTTTCTAAATCTCTTACCATATCCAAGAACCCTGGTCTCTCAAAGGTATAACCAGAGCAGTTGTCATCCTCATAGTATTTGACTAGTGTCCATTTGTTTTGCAGCACACATTCAGCTATGATGCTTTTCTGTGATAATATTGAGCTGTAGCTTTCTCTGTCCTCATCCCTTGATAATCTGACATAACCTCCTACACGCATGTGATTACCCCCTGGCTACAAGAGCTCTGGCTTCATATTCTCTTGCAGAAGCTTACTTATTATTTGCAAAGAATCTTGGCTGCCAGAACAAAATATCGCTACCCGTCCTAGATTCTTAAGCCGATTTATTTCCTTCTCCACTTCTTTACCACTTATTTCTTCTTCATTAAGCCAAACAATATACCCGAAGGCTGTTTCTCTAGTCAGCATAAGCATCACCACCTATTTATATTCTCCTTCTATGCCTATGCAAACAAACACTTGTACTATTACATGACAAATTATAAGAAAATATAACATAATAACCGTTACTTACACGAGTTTTTCTGATAAAATAGTATTTGATACTTAATAGAAAGGATACTTAACATTGGAAAGCAAAAATGAATTTTTAAGTCTTGGAGATTTAATAATAAATATGCGTAGGAAAAAGGGGTATTCGCAGAGAAAGTTTGCTCAGATTTCCGGTTTAAGCAATACTACAATAAGCCGGATTGAAAATAGCGAAACATTACACCCTGACTATGAAACCCTTAAATTGTTGGCAAAACATTTGGATATTGATGTAGAGCATCTGATTAAAATTGTTGACTCTTCAAAAAAACAGAAGCAGTCTGTAAGACATACTAAGCTTAATTATTATCAGAAGCCTATTAGAAAAATCAAAAGATATTCCTCTGTTTTTTCTCATACCCAGCAAATCCATGAGTTAACACAAGAGGAACCAAATTTGCAGAAATCTAAGGATGAAAATGATGCAAAATCTACAAAAAAAATAAATCTAAAGGGTATGCGTTTAATTACTCTCAGACTAGAGAAAAATATTACTCAAAAAGAACTTGCAGATGCTTTGGGTATTGATAAAACTTTAATATCACAATATGAGGGGGAAATAATCAAACCGGATTATGATATAATAGAAACGCTAGCAGAATATTTAGGTGTGACAATTGAATACCTTTGTGGTGCTCCAGACCTGCCTGTCGAGACCAATATCCAACCTAATGAATCTATTTTGGAAGAGAGCATTGTTGCTAAAACCGAACAAAAGGATTTAAGACCTGAATATATTCAGGTCGCAAAGGAGATACAAAATGCAGGCATTGATCCCAAGGATGTCAAAGCATTTATCGATATGATTAAGAAGTATAAAGGTAATGGGTAGGGTATGTATGCATATCCTCCCGGATAGCTGATTTTTGCCTGACCGCATCTAGCAATCATTGCCCCCAACAAAATAATAGATGAGCGCATTTCTCTTACAGGCTTTTCAGGTATGCTAATATCTAGCAAATTATCGGATTTAATTATCATTGTATTATTTTCAAAAAAACATTTGCAGCCTATACTTTTTAATACTCCTGATAAGGTTTCAACATCCTTTAAATCAGGCACATTATGGATTACTGACTCTCCTCCATTAATAATAGTTGCTGCTAATATTGGAAGCACTGAATTTTTAGCTCCATCTATCTTTATCTCACCCTCAATCCTATTACCTCCATTTATTACGAACCTATCCATTTAAATTTTACACCCCCAGGAAGCCGATTATCAATCATATTAATATATTATGCGGTGCTATAAAAGGTGTTACAATTTAAAAAGATAAAGTACCCGATAAACAGGTACTTTATAATATATTATTTATTTTATCACTTTAGAACTGAGTAGCTTTGATATTATGTCACCAATCTTTTCTGCTGCATTCTGTATGCCAAGCTTCTTGCTGTTTTCAGCCATCATCTCCAGTTTTTGCTTGTTTCCGAAAAGCTCCAATACAGTATCCTTTAGCTTATCTTCAGTTAAATCTTTTTCAATTATCACCACGGCCGCTCCCTTTTTCTCCAAGGCTCTAGCATTATATTCCTGATGATTGTCAGCTGCATAGGGATAAGGTATTAATACTGAAGGTTTTCCTAGAGCTGTGATTTCTGACAACGTCATAGCACCACATCTATTTATAATCAAGTCGCTGGCCGCTAAAGCATAAGGCATATTATAAAGATAAGGTACAACTCTTATAAAAGTGGAATCTACAGGTATATTCTTTTCCTTATAGCTTTGCAGCACTTCTTTATACTGTGTATCTCCTGTCATATGAAGCAACTGAAGCTTTCCTGTCTTACAGCAGTATTCTGCCAATGATAGTATGCTTTGATTTATTTTCCTAGCACCTCTGCTGCCTCCTGTAACAAGTACAAGGGGTATGCTTTCATCAAAACCCAGTTCAAGCATTCCATCATGCTTTGTAATATCAAATATATCAGTTCTTATTGGATTTCCTGTAACAACAACCTTTTTGGGATTGTTAAAATACTTCACTGCTTCTTCAAAGTTCAAAGCAATTTTATCAATGAATCTAAATAATATCTTATTTGTCAGTCCTGCAAAAGCATTGGATTCGTGTATAACTGTAGGTATTCCCATAAGTGCGGCAGATAGCATTACAGTACCACAGACATATCCACCAGTGCCTATTACTATATCAGGCTTATAAGCCTTAATTATTCTTCTCGCGTCTGCAAAACTAAAGACTGCTTCCTTAACTGCTACCAGGTTTTTCAAGGTAAGCTTTCGTTCAAAACCTCTAACCTTAATAGTCTTTAGCAAAAAGCCTTCCTTGGGTACAATTTGGGACTCTAATCCCTTTTCTGTACCTACAAAAATGATTTCTGCATCCTTATATCTTCTCTGTATTTCTCTAGCAATAGAGACAGCAGGATAAATATGTCCACCTGTCCCGCCCCCTGTTAATATCGCTCTCATAGCAATCAGCTCCCAATAGTTTTAATATTTCTTGAAATGTTTAGCAATATTCCCATGTTTACCATTACAAACAGCAGTGAAGTACCTCCTGCACTTATAAAGGGTAGTGATACTCCAGTTGTTGGTATTGAAACTGTCGCAACTGCTATATTTAATGCAACTTGAATACCTATCATACTGACTATTCCTGTGGCAAGCAAACAGCCAAAGGTGTCCGGACTGTGCATTGCAATTCTCATACCTCTCCAAATAAGAAGCAAGAATAATATTATAATTGTAACAGTCCCAATAAACCCTAATTCTTCCCCAATTATTGAGAAGATAAAGTCGTTCTGTGGCTCAGGTATGTAGAAGAACTTTTGCCTGCTGTTTCCCAAGCCTAAGCCAAATATGCCTCCTGAGCCAAGAGCTAGTAAAGATTGAATAGCCTGAAAGCCTGTTCCTAATGGATCAGCCCAAGGATCCAAATAACCGGTAATTCTAGCTAAGCTATACTCCTCACTTTTGATAATATATATCCCCGCTGGTATAATCGGCAATCCCCATATTGCAAGATGCCATATCTTTGCCCCTGCCGAAAAAAGCACAGTAAAAGTAAGTAACACAAATATTATTGCCATACTTTTATTAGGTTCTATCACTATTAAGAAGCAATAGGCTCCCATTAGTAATATATAAGGCAATACCCCTTGGGTAAAGCTTTTTATCTTATCCTTTTTATTACTAATGCTTTTTGCCATATAAAGCACAAGTGCAAATTTGGCAAACTCGGAAGGCTGCATAGTCGTAATACCCACGTCTATCCATCTGTTAGCACCGTTTAATTTTAAACCTATGCCTGGAACAAATACAAGCAACAGCAGCACAAAACTAACTGCAACTATCAAAGGTGCAAGCCGACCTAATATCTTGTAGTTCACTCTGCTAAAAAACAGCATAACTATGATACTCAAAATGGCATAAGCTCCCTGAGATTTTAAAAAATAATATTGATCATCATACTTTAATTGTGATGATATTGAGCTTGCACTAAAGACCATCGATACTCCTATAGCAAGTAAGATCAACACTGTTATCAAAAGTGTGAAGTCCATGTTATTACTCTTTTTTGCAGGCATTAACCTACCCCCCTTAAGCCTTTAACAAGACTCTTAAATATTCTTCCTCTCTCTTCATAGTTTTTGAACATTCCCCAACTTGCACAAGCAGGTGACAGCAGCACGCAATCCCCAACCTTAGCAAGCTTACTGCATAGGCTTACTGCTTCTTCTATAGAGTCTGCTCTATGGATAGCATTAAAACCGTGTCTTTTTGCAGTTTGCTCAATTTTATCTGCAGTTTTTCCTATTAAGACCATATCTTTTACTCTGCCCTCAAAGGTCTCAATAAAATCATCATATTCACTGCCTTTATCATAGCCTCCTGCTATTAGTACAATAGGTCTATTCATAGCAAGCACTGCTACTTTGGAGGCATCTGTGTTCGTACCCTTTGAATCATTGTAGTATGTCACACCATTTATTTCGTCTATATATTCTATACGATGTTCTACTCCCTTGAATTCCTTCAATACCTTGTTAATAACCTTTGCCTCGACACCTAGGCAATATGCCATCAATGAGGCCGCCAAAGCATTCTCTATGTTATGAGGACCAGGTATATAAATTTCTTCTGTTCTTATAATTCTTTCCGTTTTATCTCCCAATTTTATTACAATCATTCCATCTTCTACAAAGGCACCTTCTTCAAGGATTTCCTTACGACTAAAGAAAAGAAGCTTGCATAAAACTCTATCTGCAATTTTATATGTCTCTTCATCATCCTTGTTCAGTATTGCATAGTCTCCTTGAGTTTGATTAACAAACACCTTGCACTTTGCATTTATATAATTGTTAAAGGTTTTATGCCTGTCTAAATGATCAGGTGTTATGTTCAGTATTGCTGAGACTGTCGGTTTGAAGTCAATAGTTGTATCAAGCTGAAAGCTGCTTGTTTCTAGAACGAATATATCCTCCGACTTCGCATTATCCACCTCTGTTATCATAGTATTGCCTATATTGCCTGTTACAAAGGTCTGTCTGCCGCTTTCCTTCATTATCTCTCCAAGCAGTGCTGTTGTAGTTGTTTTTCCGTTTGTTCCTGTTATTGCAGCAATAGGGGTCTTTGTTAATCTGTAGGCAAGCTCTATCTCTCCTATTACCTCCTTGCCAAGCTCTTTTGCTCTAGCAATAATAGGCAGCTCCAATGGGACACCAGGGCTTACCACTACTAAGTCAGCTTGGTCTGCCAATTCAATTGGATGCTCTCCACCTACAATATTTATATCTTTAGGATTTACCTCTTTAAGCATTTCCTCTATTTCTGAATTTGATTTCTTATCATTCAAGGTTATTTTTGCACCGATTTTATAAAGCTGATTTACTACTGGTACTCCCGTTACTGCTGCCCCAATAACTAAAACCCTTTTGTTTTTGATTTGCATAATAATCATCCTCTCAATAATTTGATGCATTGCTGTATTGTTAAGCTTTCTATATTGCTAATAGCCCAATTAAGCATAATATAATTGTAATAATGATGAATATCGAAACTATCTTTGATTCCGCCCAGCCCGATAGCTCAAAGTGATGATGCAAAGGAGCCATCTTAAATATTCTTTTACCGCCGGTAGCCTTAAAATATACCACTTGTAATATATCTGAAACTGCTTCTGCTACATATACAGCTCCAATAATCACCAAGAAAATTGGAAGCTTAGTAACTACAGCTAATGATGCAACCGCTCCTCCTAAAGCAAGTGAGCCTGTATCTCCCATAAATACCTGAGCTGGATGAGAATTGAACCGCAAAAATCCTAAAAGAGCACCAATTAATGCTCCACAAAATACAAGCTGACCAGATTGCTTAGTAACCAGTGCTATCACTGAGAAAAAGCCAATAACAACTACAGTTACACCGCCTGCCAAGCCATCTAGACCATCAGTAAGGTTTACACTGTTTACAGTACCAATTATTATAAATATTATAAATGGCATGTACATAATTCCTAAATCCCAAAATTTATGAGTAAAAGGTACTAAAACACCTGTACCTACTTGACTTACTCCTGAAGCAACATAGGCAAGGAAAAATGCTACTATCAGCTGTGCTATTATCTTATGATAAGCTCTAAGACCCAAGGATCTCTTCTTAATTCTCTTAATATAGTCGTCAGCAAAACCGATAAGTCCAAAAAGAAAGGTACTGATTAGTACAAGCAGCATATCCTTATCTCTAGAAAAAGCTAATGCCACTATTGCTGTAGCTAAAAGAAATATAAATCCACCCATAGCTGGAGTGCCAGTCTTCTTTTGGTGACTTTGCGGACCGTCCGTTCTAACTGTTTGACCAAAGTTTAGCCTAGTTAATATCGGAATTATTATAGGACCTAATACCAAAGAAATCACAAAGGCTGATATTATACTAATTATGTATATGTTATATTGACCATTTAGATAATCTATCATTTGTTTTATCTCCCCTCACGCAGGCTCTCCACTATACTTTCCATATGCATACCTCTTGAGCCCTTTATCAAAATTGTATCACTTGATTTTAAAATGTTTTTCAAATTATCAATAACCTCTTGATTGGTGCTAAAGCTATGAAGCTCAATACTTCCGCCCTTTAACTTACTTGCACCGTTTATTATAGCAAAGGACATCTGTCCTACAGCAATTACCAAATCCATTTTGCTCTCAGCTGCAAATATGCCAACCTTTTCATGTCCCTCTTTGGAGTAGTCCCCAAGCTCAAACATGTCACCCAATATACATACTTTTCTTCCGGGTACTTCCATACTTGTAAGTGCACTAATGGCAGCCATCACAGAATCAGGATTTGCGTTATAAACGTCATTTATTACCTTGATATTCTGCTTCCCCATAAAGATTTCCATTCTCATTTTAGAAGGTTTAAAATTTACTAGTCCATCATATATTTGACTACTAGATAGGTCATACATTTTTCCTATACAAATTGCAGATAAAGCATTGTAAATATTATGTATGCCGGGTATAGGGACATGATACTTTTCCTTTCGATTTTGATATAAAATCTCAAAATCAATACCTTCCTCACCCTTCTCAACAATATTGAATGCTTTGCAATCATTATTATCATTTAAACCATATTTTAATACCTTATAAGGCTTGTTGCCAATCTGCTTCAGCATATCATTATCACCATTTATTACAGCTGTATTGGTTTCATTAAAATATGTGAACATCTCCATTTTTGCCTTCAAAATATTTTCTCGTGATTTTAGCTTTTCTATATGTGCTGTACCTACATTTGTTATTATTCCAGTCTCAGGTCTTGCTATTTCAGCCAATAATTCTATTTCCCCTAAACTGTTCATCCCCATCTCCAACACACAAAGCTCATGGTTATGCTCCAAACCAAATAAGGTTAGGGGTAAGCCTATCGCATTATTGAAATTCCCCTCGGTTTTTAACACCTTATATTTCTCTGACAACACCGAAGCCACCATATCCTTAGTTGTAGTCTTTCCCGAGCTGCCTGTTATAGCTATAAAAGGTATCGTAAATTTGTTCTTATAATATTTAGCAAGCCTATGTAAAGCTTTTATTGTATCTTCCACTAGAATATAAGGTATATCTATTTTTAGCTTCTCTTGAGATAATATAATAGCAGCCCCGTCTTTTAATGCATCCTCGACAAACTCATGCCCGTTAAACCGCTCACCCTTAATAGCTACAAACATATCTCCTTTTTTGAGCTTTCTGCTGTCTGTTGCTATACCAGTTATATGAGCTATTTTACTACAATTAAATGGGGTAGCTCCACAGGCATGAATCACTTCTTCTATGCCTAACCTCTCCATTATACTTCCTCCCTTATAAGCTCTCTCACAATTTCCTTTTCATCAAAGTGTATTGTACCTTCCTTAAGAACTTGATATGTTTCATGGCCTTTTCCTGCCAGTAAAACAATATCATCCTTTTTTGCAATGGTCAGTGCATACTTTATTGCATCTTTTCTGTTTTCTATACAAATATAATCGCAATCGGTATTTCTTATGCCCTCTTCTACCTGTCTTATTATACTAATCGGCTCTTCGCTTCTAGGATTATCAGAGGTAATAATGCAATAGTCTGAGAGTTTGCCTGCTGTTTCTCCCATTATGGGTCTTTTTAATGTTTCTCTGTCACCACCACAGCCAAAGACAGTAATTATTCCGCCTTTAACATATTGCCTTATGGATTTTAGTATGTTCTCTAAGCTATCAGGACTGTGGGCATAATCAATAATTACTGTATATGGCTTATCTATATCTACTACCTCAGATCTTCCAGGAACTTTACTAAGGTTATATATACCCTCTCGTATTATGTCCTTATCTATTCCTTCTACATAGGCGGCAGACGCCGCTGCTAAGCAGTTGTAGACACTAAATTTACCAGGTATCTTATTTTGAATATCGATGCTATACCTTGGTGTAACCAGAGTAAATTTTATACCTTTTGCATCTAATTCTATATTTTTTGCCATTATATCGGCATTATTATCAATTCCATATGTAATTAAAGGAGTCTTAAGCCTCTTAATCTCTTCTGCTATTATCCTGCCATGACTATCATCTATATTGATTATATTCCCGCGGCTGGTTTTATAGAAAAGCTTTTTTTTGGATTCTCTATAATTGTCAAAATTCTTATGAAAATCTAAGTGATCCTGTGTCAGATTGGTAAAGATTCCTACTCCAAAGCTGCAACCATCCACTCTTCCCAGTTCTAAAGCATGTGAAGATACCTCCATAACTGAGTACTCAATTTTTTTATTCACCATCTCACAAAAAAGCTGTTGCAAATCTAAGGACTCTGGGGTAGTTCTACTAGAAGCAATCTCTTCTTTTCCAATTTTAATTGATATTGTACCTATTGTACCTGCCATCTTATTGGCGTGCTCCAAAATTGAGCTTATAAGGTATGTTGTTGTTGTCTTACCATTGGTACCTGTGATACCTATAAGCTTTAGCTTTTCTGTAGGGTTTCCATAAAAATTGCTTGCTACAGCTGACATCGCTTTTCTAGTATCCTTAACCTTAATAATTGACATATCTTCCTTTTGGATATCCTTTTCTACAAGTACAGCAACAGCACCCTTGTCTGCTGCTTCATTTATATAAGCGTGTCCATCCATTTTTAGCCCTGTTATACATATGAATAAGCTTCCGGGTGTCACCTTTCTGGAATCATATACAACATCTTTAATTTCCACCGAGCTGGAGCCATATCTTGCGATTATGTCAACGTCTCGCATTACGTCAACAAGTTTCATTATATTCCTCCTCTTTAAAAATATTTCAGAATATCCTATATAATAATAAGTCTCCATATATTTTAGTTTTTACATATTTATAGTCAATATAACCTTGCATCAGGCATACCCTTAATAATTATGCTCCACTCTTTACAAAAAGGCAACTGAAATTAAAACCAGCTTTAATTTCGTTGCCCTATTTGTTTTGTGAAATCTGATATATAAATAACCAGTCTAATCTGCTACTGTGTCTTGACATATAGAATTACATTTCCGCCCTCATTCATTTTAGCTCCCGGCTTTGGCACCTGATCAACTATAAGAGAGTTTAAGTTGCTTTCTCCTTCTCCACTTTCTAATTGAACATTCAGCTTAATTTTAGTCAGTAGCTTTAATGCATCCTTATAAGCCATATTGCGCATTTCAGGAACCTGTACCAGAGGTTTTTGCATAAGTGCAAGCTCGTCTGTGGTATATTGAGGTTTTACATCAAGATATCTTAATGTATCAGATATAATGCTTTTAACTACTGGACCGGCAATTTGACCACCAAAGTAACTATATCCATTAGGCTCATCAATTACTATCAGCACTACAATTTTAGGATCATTAGCAGGGGCAAAGCCTACAAAGGATGCCACATATTTTCCTGCTGAATAGCCTCCATTAACCGCTTTTTGTGCTGTACCAGTTTTTCCACCTACTCTATAACCAGGCACATATGCGCTCATACCTGTACCGTCTGCAACAACTGATTCAAGAATTTCCCTCACTAGTGCAGAGGTTTCTTTAGATATTACCTGCCTTACAACCTTAGGTTGAAATTCATGTACTATATTACCTTCATTATCAACTAGCTGCTTCGCTATTCTAGGCTCCATTAGATATCCATCATTTACTGCCGCAGACACCGCCGTAACAAGCTGAATCGGAGTTACTGCTATACCTTGACCAAATGATATTGTCGCTAACTCAACAGGTCCCATTTGACTTGGAGTATATAAGATACCAGATGCTTCACCTGGTAGCTTTATCTTTGTAGGCTCTCCGAAGCCAAAGCCCTTTATATATTTATAGAATCTATCTTTCCCTAGCAGCTGACCAACTTCAATAAATACAGGGTTACAGGAGTTCTGTACCCCTTCCACAAAGCTCTCGCTGCCATGAGGTCTGTAGCTTCTCCAACACTTAAGCTTTTTTCCTGCTATAGTTATAGTACCGCTGCAATAAAATCTATCTGTAGGACTAACTACCTTCTCCTCCAAGCCTGCCGCAGTTGTAATAATCTTGAAGGTAGAACCTGGCTCAAAGGTATCTGATACAGCAGGATTTCTCCATATCTTAAGCAACTCATTGTACTGCTGATCAGAAGTTAAAGTACTCCATGTATCTGTCAGGTCTTCTGAAGCCTTTCTGGGTTCATTGTTATCATAATCTCCCTTAACGGCCATAGCCAATAAATCACCAGTCTTTGGATCCATAACTAATGCAGTAACCCGTTTTGCCTTATGCTCTACATAGGCATTTTCTACCGCCTTCTCAGCAAAATGCTGTATTACTTCATCTATTGTAAGTACTAGGTTTAAGCCATCCTGAGCTTCATAATACTTGCTGTCACTGTCAGGGAGTTCTTGCCCAAGGGCATCTGTCATTTTTATGTTTCTGCCTGGAAAGCCGTTTAGATATTTGTCAAAGGTCAGTTCTACTCCGTCCTGTCCTAAATTATCTATACTGGTAAAGCCTAATACATAAGAAGCGAAGTTCCTTTGAGGATAAAATCTTTTACTGTCTTCGTTATATATTACACCTTGTAATTCCTTTTCTCTTAAAGCCTTTACAATCTCTGCATCCACCTTCTTCTTAATAGTTACAGAGTCCTGTTTCTTGCTAACCTTCTCTAATAATTCAGCCTTATCCATTTGAAGTGCTTCTGACAGAGCTGAAGCTACTGCTTCTTTGTCCTTGACCTCTGCAGGACGTACTATTATTTCATAGGCCGTAGCACTAATAGCAAGCTTTTTACCATTTCGGTCATAAATAATCCCTCTTTTAGAGGGAATTTTTATATCTCTTGTCCATTGTTCCATAGCCTTTTTCTGATATTCACCGCTATTGACAATTTGTATAAATGCCAAACGTCCGGTTAAACCGACAAAAGCCAATGCAAATATTATTAAAAGAAACAACAGCCTTTTCTTAATTGTCATCTTAACACTGGCCAAATTAAAGCACCACCTTAAAGAATAAATTATATAGCTTTATTCAAGTATTTTTAATATATTGCTTAGTACTTGCTTAACACTGACTAAATACTTGTTTTCCTCTACATCTTCTACTCCGTGATAGTCACTGCTTGCAGCTATACTATTGTTATTCTCTTGTACTTGTACATATACTATTTGATTCAAAACGTCAGGATACTGCATATTCAGCTTTCCTATAGCTACCGTTTCTAAATTTTCCAGGTTAACAGTCTTCATGAGCTGTACATTAAGATCGGTATTTTCTGTTTGTAATTGTTTTATATTTCCATCAAGCTCTTTGCTGTCAAAATTTATTTCTGCTATATATGCATATCTAGAAATAATAAATATACATATAGCAAAAACAAAGGCAATATTAAATATATTTATCCTATGCTTAGGCTTCTTTTTTAGGTTTTTCTTAGGAAGCTGCTTATCTTGCTTCGGTTGTTCTAAATATTCATGACGGCTATAGTCATATGCTCTATTATCTGCTACTACCATTTTTATTCCCTCCTAAGGTTTTTTAGAACCTACTCTTTCTGCTGCTCTAAGCTTTGCACTCTTCGATCTGGAGTTTATCTCCAGCTCTGCCTCCATAGCTGTAACAGGTTTTCTTGTGAGCACTTTAACCATCGGCTCCTTGCCACATACACATATGGGTATTTTGGGTGGACATGTGCAGGGGCGTTCTAATTGGTTGAATTTATTTTTAACTATTCTATCCTCCAAGGAATGAAAGGTTATAACTGCTATTCTTCCGCCATCCCTTAAAAGCTCAACTGCATCATTTAATGCTGCTTCCAGCACATCTAGTTCATCATTAACTGCAATCCTCAGAGCTTGGAAGGTACGTTTTGCGGGATGCCCACCTTCTCTTCTTGCTGCTGCCGGTATTGCCATTTTTATTATATCTACCAATTGAAAGGTAGTTGCTATCTTATATTTCTGTCTCTCATCACAGATGAACTTTGCTACCCTGTCGGCCCATTTTTCTTCGCCGTAGTCTCTGATTATTCTCTTCAACTCTTGCTGGCTTGCATTGTTTAGCAGGTCTCCTGCTGTTACTCCTCTTGATACATCCATCCGCATATCCAAGAGACCATCATGCATATAGCTGAAACCTCTTTCCTCCTCGTCTATCTGGTGGGAGGAAACCCCTATATCCATCAAAATCCCGTCTACCTTATCAAAGCCGGCATTATGTACAATGTTTGTTATATTCCTGAAGTTATCCTTAACTATGATTATGCTATCCTTGTACTCCGAAAGCTTTTGCTTGGCTGCATTTAATGCATTCTGATCTTGGTCTATGCCAATCAACACGCCCTCTGGCTGCATTCTTTTTGCTATTTCAGAGGAATGTCCCGCACCGCCCAAGGTGCAATCAACATATACGCCTCCGGGTCTAATATTTAAATAATCTATGGTTTCCTTAAATAGAACTGGTATATGTAAAAATTCCAATATTTTTCACCCTTTTTGTTATATTCCAAGCTGTGACATTTTTTCAGCCACATCTTCATAACTAATATCTGCATCATTGTTGAATTTATTCCATTGCTCAAGGCTCCAAATTTCTATTCTTGTAGAAACGCCAATTATAACAACATCCTTATCTATATCAGCATATTCCTTAAGATTTGCAGGTATTAAGGTTCTTCCCTGTTTGTCTACCTCACATTCACTTGCACCGGCGAAGAAGAATCTAATAAAAGCACGGGCATCCTTATTGGTCATAGGAAGGGATTTTAATTTTTCCTCCACTACTCTCCACTCGTCTATAGAGTATACAAACAAACAATTATCCAAACCCTTTGTAATTACAAAGGCATCACCAAGCTGATCCCTGAACCTTGCAGGTATTATCACTCTGTTTTTTGGATCTAAGGAATGATTGTATTCTCCGATAAACATCTATCTCACCACACTCATAATATTTATTCCACTTCTCTCCACTTTGTACCACTTTATGACATATTCTATATAACTTTTGAAATTCCTCCCCACTTCCTCACAAAAATAAAAAAAATACAAAAGTATTTAGCTTTTGTATTTTTGAAATAACATTTTATTAGAAGCAGCCATATGTTTTGTGCCAGGCATTTTCCTTGATTTATATAGCTACTACATTATAGAATCTGCTAATTAGCAAGTCTAGTTCAATGCTTTTTGTATATATTGTATCATAGCTTGCATTCTCGTCAATAAGTAGATGCAATTGTTGCCTTAACATTTCAATCTCTCTTATTATCACCATTACTTCCCCCATAAAATAAAAAATATAATCTTATTTTATAAGTAATAGACAAAAAACGTCAACATTTATATTAGCTTGTCTAAAGTGATATATCCATAGTTTATCTATTTTTCCATTAAATTACTCGATTTTGCTTAGATAATAGTATTTTTTTGTATTTTCAAAAGAACAATTGATTATTATGTAGTATTACGCTATTTTTTTTCTACGTCTAATAAGAAACATAGCTACTGAAAATATGATAATAATTGCTATACTTATTAATTGAGCAGCTCTCATTCCCATAAACCATAAGCTGTCAGTCCTTAAGCCTTCAATCCAAAACCTGCCTATAGAATATAATATTCCGTAAAGTAAAAATATCTCTCCGTTAGCCTTCTTTTTACCTTTATAGAAAATCAAGAAGAAAAATACTCCTAGGTTCCAAATGGATTCATATAGGAAAGTAGGATGGACTCTCATGCCATCTACAATAATGCCCCAAGGTAGGTCGGTAAGCCCTCCATGCGCCTCTCCATTTACGAAGTTCCCCCATCTGCCTATGGCCTGACCAATAATTATACTGGGTGCAACTATATCTGCGGTTTCTAAGAAGTTAACTTTCTTTACCCTAGTATATATATATCCAGTAAGTATTGCGGCAATCAAAGCTCCATGAATAGCTAAACCGCCTTCCCTGATGTTAATGATCCTCATTATATCACCATTATAGTAATCCCATTCTAAAAGAACATAATATACTCTGGCCCCTATCACTGCGGCTGGAATACACCACAAAGCCAAATCAATAATATATTCAGGATTCCTACCTAGTCTTTTAGCTTCGTAATAAGCTAGTAAAATACCAACCAAAATTCCTACAGATAGAAGTATTCCATACCATCTTATAGATAGACCGAATATCTCAAAAGCAACTGGATTCATATTTGTCCTCCCTTTGTTCACATAAATAGATTACATATTGCTAAATATTACACGAGCAATCTTTATGTTCTTATTATAATATAATTAGTTTTATCTATGTCAAGCACTATGCGAATATTTAAATAAAAATAAATAGTCATGCTATAAATATAAAGCATGACTGAGGGTGTTGTCAAATCCTATAAACTTAAAGTTTTTATTTGTTCTCGCCCCTTATATCATTGGTAATTTCCATTATATAGCTAAAATCCTTATTTTGCATGTAATCATCATAGGCAAGATAAAGTGCCCAGATAATTTCCCAAAGGTCTCCATCTACCTGTACCACATTAAGCCCCAGCTCTTCTTTTGCCTCATGTCTGTTTATGCAATAACCATGAGAAAAATATTTTTCTGTCATAGTTCTAGTTACAAGCTTTGCCTTCTCCTTATTATTTTTAAACATATTCTTTTCTAAAAGTGTCTCTGCATATTGATAGGATGCTTTTATTAACTTTTCATAATCCCCAATTATCCATGGATCAAGCTTATCCGCTATTGGATATAGCAGTGATGCCATAAGCTTAGGGTCATCACTTTTAGTTATCTTCTCCTCCATAAACTCTATGCACATTCTTATGGATTGAACTGGTACCCACATTTCCTCAAATATCGGGTGCTTTACCAAGGGGTCAATAGGTCCCAGCTCTGAAGTAGGACCCATAACTATTTCATCTGCGCCTATAGCTATCATAGTTGCAGCACTTTTCGCTACAAAAGGTATTATCACACTGAAATAATCACAAAACTCTCTAATGAGGTTTACAATCTTGTATGGTATATCTACCACACCTCCATAGCTATGCAAAAAAAAGTCTATCCTCTCTGTATGACCTATACTACATAGCTGCTTATATAGAGGTATTAACACATAATCATCCATCGGTGAGTAGGAAATATAAGAAATCACTCTAGAATTGCGAGTCTTTTCGATGCTACGAAGCAGGCTAAGCCTTTTCTTGTTTGATATTTTTACCACTATAAAACTCCTCTCGCCTTCTATATGCTTTGCACTAAACATTTTACTTAATTCATATGTTGTGAAAAATACACTGCTTTTGTGAATGATAAATCTTTTTCACAACATATATAATAATTATAATATGTAAACTGATAATACTACGTGTATGAAGAGATTGTTAATTTTTGCTTTATTGGATGTGTTTCATACAAGGACTTGTATAAATGATACTTTTTTAGAAATAATATTATTATATGCAGGTTTGTTTAAATTGCCCATAAAAATTCTAGAAGGTGATATGAATGTTGATACTTGAAGACAGAGATATAATAGATTTTAAAATTGATATGCTCACAGACTTAAATAAAAAAATAAAGATGGGTTATAAAAGTCAATTCAGAAACATTATCATTAGGATAATCTCAAAACCAATGCGTTATAAGAGAATTAAAGCCCCCATCAATATTGTAGAAGATGTAAATAAGATGAATGCCATGAGTAGTAACATTTATAACTATTTGATTAATATGTTTGATGTATTTGGAGATAGTGCTATTCTAAATGCTAAAAGAATCTTTGAGGATAATGGTGTCAAATGGGGTAAGAAGTTCAATAAAAGCTTTGCTGTACAATATAATTCAAATGACATAAAAAAGTTAATAAAGGAGCTTTATATAAGCATCAAAGACTTAGATTACTTGACATTATCTAACCGACAGCTTAATTGGATTTTTAAAAAACCCGAGGATGAATCTGCACAATATCAAAATGCAGATAGATATTTCAATTCCTTATATGAAATCAAGTCTTTATGGCTGCAAAGCTTTATCAAAGCATTGAAACCAGACTACACTATTGTTTTTGAGACCATAGATGAACAGGAAGAGCAGATTACTACAAATATAATAATAAAGGAAGGTGCTTGAAAAAGTCACCTTCCTTTACTATATAGGCTATTTACATTTATAAACTCCTGTTAATATTATCCTATCATCAAGCCTTACCCAAACCTCCTCTAATTCTCTTTTTTCTTCATTATATATATCCATATTATATTATTTTAACTTTATTTATTAAATAAGAAGGATTTTTACATTTAAGGAAGAATATAATAAAAGAAGATTTAAATCTTAATTTTATAAGGAAGGAGGGATAGTATGAAAAAGACATTTGAATTAGTTAGTTTTGCAGGTATTAATGATATCGGCGAAGTAGTTGCACCATCCTGGTTAGGATTTGATACATGCTGTAATGGAGTTTCCGAAAAATAAGAGTTTCTATATCTTAGAACAACAATAATTATTTTAAAGTAAAAGATAAGCTTAAAATATTTTTTTAAGCTTATCTTTTTAAAATAATTGAGAAAGAAAAATTTAAACGAGGTGAAATGTATGAATAAAATAAAAGAAATAGATTATTTTCTTTTAAAGGATAAAGAATTTAATATACTATATCATATTCCAACAGGTAACTTGATAAAGGTTTCTGAGCAGATTTTTAATGAGCTAAATGATAATAAAGAATTAAAATCAGAAGAAACATTAGAACTAATAAGTTTTTTAGATGCTCAAGATTGTATTACTATACGCAAATATAATGAGGAAAAGTTTGCAATTAGAAAAAGATTACAAGGCTTAGTTTTTTCAGCAGCAGAAACATGTAATTTAAAATGTCGATATTGTTTTGCTGATGGAGGTACGTATGGTAATAATACACATAAAATAATGAATATTAATGATTATGAAAAATACATAGGTATTTTATTAGATAAATATCCAGAAGGAATAGAAAGTATAAATTTTTTTGGTGGAGAACCATTACTAGGATTTAATTCAATAAAAGAATGTTTATTGTATGTACTAGATATTTGTAAAGAAAAAAATCTTACTCTACCTAAATTTTCAATTATTACCAACGGAACATTGCTTACAGAAGATATGATTGATTTTTTTAACAAATATAATGTTAATATTACATTAAGTTTGGATGGCCCTAAACATATTAATGATAAAGCAAGAATATCTAAAGATGGAACCAGTGTATATGATAAAGTGACAGAAAATCTTAAGCTTATGAAAAAAAGAAAATTTAAATTAGTCTTAGAAGCTACGATTACTAAGTATCACATGTTAGCCTATAAAAAAGGATTTGTACGAGAACTTATTGATGAATTTAATGATTTTGATGCAATATTACTTGCACCAGTATTTACAGATGTACCTGATTTAACTTTATCTGAAGATCAAAAGGAAACAATTAAAATGTTTTATGGTGAATTAGTTGATTGTTGGTTTGAAAAAGTAACCTCTGGTGAAAAAGCATTTTATATTAGTGAAATTATAGGAATATTAAATACAATAATATTTAAACGATATTTTAATGATTGTGGTGCTGGAGAGTGTATTTATATAGCAGCATCTGGAGAAATATATCCATGTCAAGCATTCTATGGATCAAAAACCTATAAACTAGGGCAATTGTCTGATAATTTAAATTTTGATAATTTTGTAAAGCTATCTAACGAAATCAATAAAACTAATAGGTTACAAGTTGAAGCATGTAAAAAATGTCCTGTTAGATACTCATGTGGTGCGTGGTGTAGAGGAACTAATAATACTGTTAATGGTTCTATATTATCCATAATAGAGAGTAGATGCTGGTGTCAAAATGCTATATTAGAAGCTGTATTAAAAAATTTAGTTAGAGTACAAAGTAATCAAGAAATTTCTTCTAAGTTTATTCAAAATTTCAATCGACTAATAGAAGAGAATAAAATACAGTAGCTATAAACAACATTATTCTTTATAAGGATTATACAGATGAAAAACTAAAGTATGCTATCAATACAGCTGGATTAGATATTTTAGTTGAAGCTTTACCTTCAAAATTTGAAACGGACTCTAGGCTTAGCCTTAAGTACATAAAAACAGCCTCCTATAATAAATTGATTTTCTATAGAAAGCTGTTTTTTTGCATTTTTTTCCAGACTCGTTATTTATAATATTGATTCTTATGCTTCCATATCATTTACAATGCTTACAGATGCACTGGCACCAATCCTTGTTGCTCCTGCTTCTATCATCTTAAGTGCAGTATCTAAATCTCTGATACCTCCCGAGGCCTTAACTCCCATTATAGAACCCACTGTCTTCCTCATAAGTATGATATCGTCAGCCGTTGCTCCGCCTGTTGAAAATCCTGTTGAGGTCTTAACATAGTCGGCACCTGCTTTTTTAGCCAATTGACAGGCAGTAACCTTTTCCTCATCAGTTAATAGACAGGTTTCTATGATAACCTTCATCAAAGCTTTATTTTTGCATACATCAGCCACTGCCTTGATATCAGCTTCCACTACATCTTGCTTACCAGACTTTAATGCACCGATATTTATAACCATGTCAACCTCAGCTGCACCGTTTTTTATAGCTTCTTCTGCTTCAAAAGCTTTTACCGAAGATAATGTAGCTCCAAGTGGGAAGCCTACCACAATACAAACCTTTACTTGACTGCCCTTCAATAATTTTGCAGCTTGTTTAACATTAGCAGCATTTACACAAACTGATGCAAATACATATTCTGCAGCCTCCTTACAGAGCTTTTCTACGTCCTTTTCCTGAGCATCAGCTTTTAATATTGTGTGATCAATATAGGAAGCTAAAGTTTTCTTATCCATAAACTAACCTCCAGAATTTATTTGATTATTTCGCCTTGTTCTCCATTCTGTATGCCTGCCGCATTGCCCTCTTCTATGTCTATATGCATGTCAAGAGCAAAATCAGGATGTACTCTTACAACAACATTTTCAAATACAACAGCTCTCTCATTTCCAACTCTTACCTTTACAACATCTCTGTCCTTCACCCCATACTTTGGTGCATCCTCAGTATGGAAATGTATATGTCTAGCTGCAACTATCAAACCCTTATCCATAGTCACTTGACCCTTTGGTCCTATTATCGTACAGCCCGGAGTTCCGTTAATGTTTCCTGAAGCTCTTACAACTGCTTCAACGCCAAGAGTCCTTGCATCAAAAACAGAAATTTCAATTTGTGTTTCAGGTCTTACTGGTCCAAGTATTCTAATACCCTTCATAGTAGACTTTGGTCCTACTACATCAACCTTTTCATTACATGCAAATTGACCAGGCTGTGACAAATCCTTCATCTTTGTAAGCTCATAACCTGCTCCAAATAAAATCTCCAAATGTTCCTTTGAAATATGTACATGCTTGTTTGACATATTTACTGGTATAAATTTCTCCATTTTTCTTCCTCCTGTTTTTTAATAAAAATCAATATCTGCTGTAATATAATGAAGCAGATATCATATCCTTTAGTTTTTGGTTCTTATTGATTAAGTGCTTCATATGCCTTAAGCATTATTGCACACTCTATCCTCTTTTGCTGTAGCTTACATTCCATATCATAAGGCACCATCAAATCATTATTAAAGGCTGCTGCGTTGGCTCGACAGCCACCGCTGCAATAAAACTTAGCCCAACAATCAGAGCATTTTTCTTTATGATAAACTGTGTTTTCTTCAAATTGTTTCTGAAGAGTTTTATTAGTTATTCCATCCTTGATATTACCTATTAAGTATTCTTCCCTTCCAACAAACTGATGGCAAGGATAAAGTTCTCCATCCGGTGTCACTGCAAAATATTCTACACCTGATCCGCAAGATGTAACTCTTTTATAAATGCAGGGACCTCCATCTAAGTCCATCAGAAAGTGATAATATCTAAAGCCTTTTCCATTCTCTTGATATTCCAGATACTTTTGAACTAATTTTTCATATTGCTGATAAATAAAGGGTAAATGCTCTTCTTTAAGTGCATAGGCTTTATTTTTCTCAGCTACTACAGGCTCTATTGATATTTCTTTGAAGCCTTGATCTGCTAGAAATATTACATCTTCACTAAAATCCAAATTATTGGCAGTAAAGGTGCCTCTTATATAGTAGCTCTTATCTCCTCTTTTATCTACCAAACTTTTAATTTTAGGGAGAATGTCATCAAAGGTTCCTCTACCATCAGTGAATTTTCTCATTTTATCATTTACAGATTTTCTTCCATCTATACTTACTACTACATTATCCATGTTTTCGTTAATGAAAGCTTCAATCTCATCATTTAATAAAGTACCATTTGTAGTTATAGTGAAGCCAATTCTTTTGTTATATTCCTTTTGCTTCTCTCTGCCATACCTTACCGTTTCCTTGACTACATCAAAATTCATTAAAGGCTCTCCACCAAAGAAGT
The DNA here is from genome assembly GCA_049684915.1 of Lutisporaceae bacterium. GTDB lineage: Bacteria > Bacillota > Clostridia > Lutisporales > Lutisporaceae > GWB2-37-7. The sequence goes on from JBAVGO010000128.1 coordinate 39,304, forward strand.
CCACCTCTAGTCGCTTTCTATTGCCTGAGGTACTAAGTAAAAAATCTATAGCTCCCTTTGCAACCTCAATAGGCATGAGCTTCCTACCACCATGATAATCACCAGTGGATGCGAAGCAATAGCCACACCTGATATTGCAGTCATGAGCAATATTTAGACATAGTGCCTTTGTATGCATTTCCTTCTTTTCATTTAAAACCTTTTCTCTAAATGTATCCGGTGAGTTAATCTGACTGTTTTGTTGAAGCTTTTGTAACTCATTATATGCTTCTATTATCTCATCTTCTGTATGCTTATCTCTTAAACTGCTTACCGCGTTTTCCACCGGATGCTGTATGAAATCCACCACATCATAGGCTATCTCATCAAATATATGTACAGAGCCGCTGTTCACGTCAATAACAATTTTTAAACCGTTTAATTCATACTTATGCAGCAATTTTATACCCCCAAATATCCAAAATTCCATTCTTATTCTATATTAAATTTATGTATACTGTCAAATATACCTGAACAAAAATAAAAGCCGCTTGAAAGCGACTCTTAGTTATACTTAAAGTTTTATAAAGCTTCATTTAGATTCTTTATAAGCTTTTCAGAATCAATACTATATTTTCGAGCAGCCTGCTCTACAGTCATATACAGAGCCCCGCCTCAACCAAAGCACTTGATTCCAGCTTCTTTGAAAACCTTTTCCGTTAGCGGATACTTGTATAAAATATCGTCTATTACCATATCCTTGTTTATCACATTCTCACCCCTATAAATAATATATCCTAATCATATAATTCTATCGTACCCTTACCCGGTACCCCTTCTATACATTGTATTATATTATAATATATTATTATTTGTCAATATTCGTGTTATTTATTATTTAAACCATCAATATATTTTACAGCACTTAAAGCTGCAACATTTCCGTCTCCTACGGCCTTTGCAATCTGATAAGGCTTTCCTACACAATCACCGCAAGCAAAAACTCCAGGTATGCTTGCGGTCATGTTTCTATCCACCCTTATAGAGCCTTCTTCCATTTCAAGACCCTCCAACAATTGACCTAGTGGAATAACATTTCTAATAATAAATACACCATCTACAATAAGCTCAGCTTTTTCTGTCCTTAACATAGTTGCTTTAATATCATTTCCCTCTATGGAAGTGGCCTTTTCCTCTATTAGCTTTACCTTCTCATTTAGCTTGTAGTCTGACTTGTAAGTAGGTATATAGTAAACCTCAGAGCATATTTCAGACAAATAATTAGCCTCTTCCTCGCCCTCTTGATTTTCTGAAATTAATGCAACTGATTTATTTCTATATAAGGGTCCGTCACAGGTTGCACAATAACCCACTCCTCTACCTAGATATTCTCTCTCTCCTGGCATATATTTTGCCTTAGCATGACCTGTTGCCAAAATTACTGTCCTTGCTTCATAGAAGCTTCCACCTGTATTAAGAGCAAAATAATCTCCCATACTCAATATATTTTGAACCTTTTCATGTTTTATTTCTATATCCATGTGCTCTACATGTTTCTTAAAGGAATCTAACATATCAGCTCCACTCATTGCTTTAAATCCCAGATAATTATCTATCTGAGGAGCCTTCATGAAGCCTGTAACCTTCTCAATTCCGCCGAACAGAACAAAACTCTTATTTCGTATTTTTATATTTAGTGCAGCTGAAAGTCCTCCCGGACCTCCTCCTACTATAGCTACATCATACATTTAATCACCATCTTTCTTATTTTAGAAAATAATATCAAATATAGATTTTTCGGTTATTACATAAGTTGCTTGAACTATAGAAAAAAAACTAAATATAGCAAAGCTTATGTATATAGGCCACATGATCTTTGGATTTTTTATTACACCACTCAGTCTCAGTCCCTCAATTTCATCGATATCAGCTTGCACAGCTTGCATTTTGTCTTTATTCAATTCTTTAAGTGTTCTCATGCATATTACCAATACTATGCATGGCAAAACTGCAATAATACCTATTATAACAGCCCATACTATAAGACCTAATGTCTCTGCACCCGCAGGTATATTCTGTGCCGCTGCATCTTTAAACAATGGAAGCTGCATTAGTAAAAACATTATAGATACTGATATTCCATTGTTCACAAAGTGCCCCAACATTCCTGCATATATAGAGTTTGTTACGTAAACCACATAACCCAGCAATATACCCAGAAACAATGGACCAAATATGTTTTGTATATTTATATGAAGCATTGAAAAAAGAACAGCTGTAAAAATGATACCCCTCCACATACCCAGCTTTTCATAGCCTCTTAGAATCAGTCCTCGAAACAATATTTCCTCGCAAAGGCCTGCTGAGGCCGCAACAATCAACAGCATAAGAAAATACTCGTTTATATTGCTTGCCACAGGTATTGGAGAAGTTATCAGCTTACCAAAAAAACTAACAAATATGTTTCCTATAAGGTTAACAAACACAGCTATGGGATATCCGCAAAAGAATATCACAATAACCAATAATGCATCAACAAAATGTAGTCTATTAAATCGCAGCTCCCTCTTTATGCTGCTTCTTTTTATTATCACATATAATAAAGGAGGCAATGCTATAAGTAAAAACTCTGTTATTATTATGCCTGTATTAAAGTTGCGACTCTGTACAAAAGCACCTACTGATATAAACAATACCATAGCTATTAGATATAATATATTTACCCCGGTTATAGTTGATTTGCTTTTATGCTGTTCATTATTTGTCTCCAAGGCTGCACCTTCTTTACTGCTTCAATATTTTTTCTTCCATTCTTACAACAGGGTTACTACTATCAATAATAGCGTGTTCAATATTAAGAGGCTTTCCGTTCACTGTGAGCACAGCCTCTCTTATCCCTTCAATCTCAGTTACTGTATTCCCAATAGAGGTAAGAGTCATATCTTCTCCAGCCGCTCCTCTTGAGTGTTTTGTTAACATTTCTTCACTGAAATCAATAGTAACTCTTTCACCAGTTACTACTACAGAATTTACCCTAGCTTCAGCTGGAATTGTTGGCCATAAGCCTTCAGTTTGAGGACCCTTTATAATCTCTTCAATCAAGACTTTGATTAATTTATCCTTGCTTGCATTTTCTTCTATATTTATTGTCCTTTTCTCAGCTACCACATACATAGCTTGACTGTCAGCAAAATATAGTGTTACTTCTCTATTATTTAAATTACCTGTCTCATTTGGATTAAACTCAATCTCAGATAGATATCCATAGGGATTACCGCTTGGTGCAATAAAATCTGCTCCTTCAACAGTTATTCTTACACTGTTTACTTCAGTAAACTGTACCATAGTGTTTACAAGAGATGCAACAGTTGCTGCCTCATGCATAGATCCATTAAATGTATTAAATTCTTTACTCAAATTTACAGTAAGCTTATCCTGATCCACAGAGACATCTAACACCTTAACCCCTGCTTGCAAGCTTTGTTCAAACTTTGCTGTATCCTGAGGTCCTTTTACCCATTCCTGTAAGGTACTTATATATTTTTCTTCTTCATTCTTATATGTAATATCTTTTTCTTCTTTATCAAGACCTACATTTCCCTTCAATGCATAGAACAAATCTACATTTTCTTTTGTTGCTGTTTCCTGTTTCAAAAGTGAACAACCTGACAAAGCAAATACTAAAACTATTACTATTACTAAAATTCTTTTCATATCAACCTCTCCTATCTCTTTTTTTGTAATAAACTGCGTCTCCTATAAATTATACCTGTTATCCCAAGTGCAAGCAGTAGAACAAGCTCTCCAATATAATAAAAGATTATTTTAAAAGCAATATCAGAGAAAAAGGCTTCTGGATACATATTAATCAATCTATCCTTAGAAGGATATAACTGCCATAAATCATTATTGAAGAAAATCTCATGGAATATTGTGAAATACTTATAAAAGTCAATATTCATCAATATTATCAAAGTAATAATAGGTATAATTCCCGCTACAAAAGTATATATAAAAAGCTTGGAAAATTTCTTCCTTCTATCCTTCATCTTATAACATACAATGGCAACAAACAATATGCAGTACCAAAATGCAATATTTCTCATTAGCCTCCCCTGAACAAATAATTTTTTTACATCTACCATATGCAGCTTATCTCGTTCACTGAAAAACTCCTGTTGTACACCTTTAATAGGCATTTGAAAATCTAAATTCTCTCTCTTCTCCTCTAAGTAGTTCAACATGTTTTCTGTGGCAATCGTCAGATTAGGCATATCTATGCCGATATTTTCTGGAACCTGATACTTTTCATATTGCTTTTCATAATAAGCTTTGTCAAATGCTATCAACTGTACATCAGTAAATAGCAACAGTAGAATAAGCATAACAACAAATACACCAGCAAAAACAGAATACAAAATTCTTTTAGTAAACATAATTATTCTCCTTACTATATATCGCACTAAACAATCTACATTTATAAAATAGAGCGATATGTTTTCTTCTGTTTATAGAATACACAATTTTCATTGATTTGGGTAAAATACATGAAAATGGTCATATATTTTGTTGCTAATTAATTTGTGCGTTCTATATAAATTATCTTTACTCTTATTTTAACAAAATATATAAATAATAAAAATGTTTTTTTAATTTACAAACCTACTGCATACTTCACTAAACATAACCGTAATAACAGTCAATACATAGTCTTCCATCTTGCATACAAAAAGAAGTCCTTTATATTCTCGAGTTTCTTTTCCTTCTTTATCCATAGCTATAATCTTGCTTCTTCTTACATTCGCGGTTATTCTTTCTATTGCAGTCTCTCTGGTGACGAGCTTTCTTCTTTCTTTATATCTCTTAATCGCATGATCTGTTACATAAATATAGTCCATTCTATGGTTTCCTCCTTCAAGTAACTCTCATAATAAAGATTATATCCTAAAGACTTTAAAAAATTACTCGAATTCTGTTGTCGCATTACATTTGTACATAGTTTTAGAAGACAACCCATATAATGGCCTATTTCTAACCTCCATTTTCAAAAAAATTAATATAAATCATGGTAAAGGAAATAATAAAAACGAGGTGATATATTTGAAAAAACATGTTTTTTTTCATCAACTGCTGATACTTATTATCTCAGTTGCTATGATTTTCGGTTTAACCTCATGTGCACAACGTAAACCTATTCCCATACCATCAAAGAGCGGACAGAATGAGCAAAGCAAACCTCCAAAAGAATTAGATGAGCTGAATAAAGCTGTGGAAAAAATGGAAACAACTCTATTTGAAATGCATGAAAGAAGTAAAAAACCTTTATTCATACAGCAAAGTGAAATACAAAAGCAAAGTGGGCAGAGTCAGCAAAATCAACAAAGCAAAAGTTCTAGTGGAAGCTCTGGGAGCAGCGAGCAGCAGCCCTCTCAGATCGAATTAGTATCACCCCAAGAGAAACTTCTTGAGACAAAATATGAAATACAGCAAATGCAGCTTCAGGTAGAAAGAGCTAACATGGAGCAATTTGAGCAGCTTAAGAAGGATGTACTAAAGCTTCACAGCATGTGGAATGCCTTTGAAGCAAAAGCAATGAATCAGCTTTTAATACAATCCTCCCTACTGGACTTTGAGACTGCTTTAAACGATTTAACTAAATCTATAGAGAGCAACAATGTTTATCAAAGCTTAATGGATGTAATACAGCTTTATAAATATCTCCCTGATTTTTACATGGCATATGCTTTCGAGTCACCACCAGAAATCGGTAAAATAAGATATGGTGCAAAAAAAATAGTTCTACTTACCGAAAAAAACAAATATCCTGAGGCAAAGGAAACTCTCGATTATATAACAGGAGTATGGATGCTTACCAGACCAAGACTATCAAAAGACAGTTTGGATTTAATAAACAAATTTGAGTTCTCCATTTCTGATCTAAAGGATGCAATTGATGCAAAAAATCCTATGGTAGTAAAGGCAAAAACAGAGGTTATGATAAAGGTCGCAGATGAGATAGAAAAAGAAAGTAAGAAGCAGGCAAAATAAAAATAAATATGACAAAACACTATAAATAACTTTATTTATAGTGTTTTGTACATGCTCTTAGATAAACAAATTAACATTAGAATTATCAGCTTCACCTAAATATGTGGCTACCCCTGCAAGCTCTACACCACTTATAAGCTCTTCTTCTTTTATACCCATTACATCCATAGACATTGTGCAAGCTATCATTTTAACACCCATAGCTTGTGCACTTTCAAGTAATTGTGGCAAGCTATTTACATTTTTCTTTCTCATTATGGATTTCATCATTGCAGTGCCTGCTCCTCCGAAATTCATTTTAGAAAGCTTAAGCTTATCAGCACCTCTTGGCATCATAAAGCCAAACATTTTCTCCATGAATTCCTTCTTTACCTTAATCTTTTGCGCCTTTCTAAGCACATTTAGTCCCCAGAAGGTAAAAAACATTGTAACGTCATCACCCATGGCAGCGGCACCGTTTGCTATTATCAAGCTTGCCATAGCCTTATCTAAATCACCACTAAACATTATTATTGTCTTGCTGCTCATTTGTACCCCCCATTTCTAATATTAAGCTTTCTTTATAACAGCCTTTATAACTCCATCAACATCTTCTAAGCTAACAAGCTCATTGCCTGTCTTTTTGCACCATGCATTTATATCCTTTGAAAAACCACAGTCTGTTACTTCGATTGTAATAACATCTCCGCTTTCTGCTGCCTTTGCTACCTTAAATAACTCTACTATTGGACCTGGACATTGCAATCCTCTTGCATTAATATATTTCTCTGACATTTTTCTTCCTCCTATTCAACTTCATATGGGTAAGCGTTCATACCGCCTTCAAGTATCTTTATATTTGTAAAGCCTAGCTGTTTTAACTGTAGATAAGACATAAAGGCTCTCTTTCCTACCTTGCATATCAAAATTACTGTTTCCTTGTTCTTGTCTATTTCAACATGTCTTTTTGCAAGCTCTGCCATTGGAATATTAGCTGACCCTGGAATAGCAGATATGAAGAACTCAACTTCTTCTCTAACGTCTACTATGTTTGCCAAGTTATTACTCATCTTTTCCTTTAGCTCGTTTGCTGATACAGTATCAACCTTGCCTGCCATTTTGTTTAGCATTACGTTTGCAGCAAGTATTGTAGAGCTCATAGCCATTGAAAATGGTGGTGCATATGCAAGATCAAGCTTTGTAAGATCCTCAACCTTAGCACCGAAGCTTATTGCTGTCGCAATTATATCTATTGGCTTATCAACAACACCAGTGCCTATTACCTGTGCACCTAATATCTTATGAGTAAGCTTATCTGCTATAAGCTTTGTTATTATAGGCTTGTTTCCCGGGTAATAATGAGCCTTGTCTGTAGCAGGAACTAGTATTGTCTCTATATTTAAGCCCACTTTCTTTGCGTCTCTTTCTGAAAGTCCTGTCTTAGCAGCATTTATTTCAAATAGCTTTACTATAGTTGTTCCAAGTACACCGTCCATGCTATCCATGTTCTCGCTGTTTATAACATTATTGCCCGCTATTCTGCCTGTTTTGTTTGAGGTTGAACCCATAGGATACCATACAGGAAGTCCTGTTATTAGGTTTATATTTTCTGCACAGTCACCTACTGCAAATATATCCTTAAGATTTGTCTGCATATACTTATCTACTTTTATTGAACCTGTTACACCAAGCTCAATACCTGCATCTACTGCAAACTTAACGTTTGGTCTGACACCGATAGACAATATAACAATATCAGTATCAAAGTCACCTGCTGTAGACTTAACCTTAGTAACAACACCATTTTGACCTTCAAAGCCTAGTACCTTTTCACCAGTAACTATGTTTACACCTTTCTCAATCATGTGATTCTGTGCAAGTAGTGCAAGCTCCTCATCAAAAGGTGGTAATATGTGTGGTGCAAGCTCTATTAGGGAAACGTCAACGCCTCTATGCTTTAGGTTTTCTGCTACTTCAAGTCCTATAAATCCGCCGCCTACTACTACAGCTTTATTTACTTTTCCTGAATCAACCAATTCTCTGATTTCAAAAGCATCCTTAACACTTCTCAAAGTGAATATATTTTTAAGATCTATATTTTCTAAAGGTGGCTTTATTGGTGATGCTCCAGTTGCAATAACTAGCTTATCATAGCTATACTCCATTTGCTTATTGTTTGATAAATCTGTTACATAAACAGTTTTGGAGCTAGTATCTATCTTAGAAACCTCATGTTTTATAAATATGTCAATGTCTTGCTCGCTCTTAAATATTTCTGGTGTTCTTACCACAAGCTCATTTTTTTCTTTTATTACGCCGCCTATATAATAAGGCAAACCGCAGCCCGCATATGAAATATATTCTTCCTTCGTGAAAATTTTTACATCCAAATCCGGATTTTCTCTTTTAGCCTTTGATGCAGCCTTAGTGCCTGCTGCAACTGCACCAATAACAACCAATCTTTGCTTTTCCATTTTGTACCTCCCATGTACTATTAATCAAATAATAAATTAACCAATTTTTTTACATCTTCATTTACTATACTGTAGCTTATCTCCAAGCCATTTCGCTTGCCTTTTATTATACCTCGGGATCTTAATATCCCTATATGCTGAGATACTGTGGACTGAGGAAGCTGCAGACATTCCTGCATATAGGATACATTACATTCCTTATTCATCAAGCCCTTTACAATACACAGCCTTACAGGATGTGCCAACACCTTAAGCAGCTCAGCCTTCTCATTATACTTAGTTAAGTCTTCCATAAGGTCACCTCACTTAATCACTATATCGTAATATTACGATATAGTGATATATTTGTCAATCTTTTTTTGTTATGTTTTTATCACAAAATTTATGAATGAGAAAAAAAGAAATATTATACAAAAAAGATAGAGAAACCAGTATATTACCAGTTCCTCCTTGAATTGATTATTTATAAGTTTTCGGCTTGAATTTTTCTATTAATAGCTATTCCAACACCTAAAAATATCCAGAATACAGGTGCAACAGATATAACGCTGTCATTAAATATACCTACTACAAGATATGCACAAACTGCTAAAAAAGAGCAAAATCCATATATCTCAAGAGTATCTTCAAATCTGCAATATTTATAAAGCTTTATGCTATTCCATATATATTTGGCAAATAAAGAAAGTAGAAGTATCAAGGATACAAATCCTGTGTTTACACCTGTCTGCAAATACATATTATGCGGTTTATCTATAACGATATCTATTGTTCTAAATACATTAAGCTTCCCAACAAAATCATTATGAGGAAAATATGCAATAAATGTATCAGGTCCATTACCAATCAATAATGTTTTCTTCATCATCGGAATAGTCTTGCTCCATATGTATCCTCTGCTTGACGCAAAGCCTTGATTGAATTTAAAGCCTGTGCTCTCAGGATAATCAATGTCTGCTAATGTACCGTTTCCCTTTATAACTTGAAAGCCTGCCTTTTTTGTATAAGCAAAGCTTATTTCAAGATTTTCAACTTCTACCCTAATAACTCCACCTTTTGCAGGTATAGTTATCTTATATTGGTCATACAATTTATCATCAAATACAACTGTTTCGCCATTCTGTTTTACTTTAAGTTCTTTATTGTATTGGTCAATGAAGGAAAGGTGATTTTCTTTTAAAGAAATAATCAGCTCTGATTTATTAGATTTAATCTTTATAGAATCCTGCAATAGTTCTATATTCTGTAAAACTACAGTCTCTGAAATTTCATCGTCTCTTTTATCCGTCAAGTATTGACTTGAACCCTCTAGCAGCTTGAACTCTTCAACATAATTTGTCAGTGTAAATACCAAAATCAAACAAAAAAACAGTGATATAAATTTTACCTTCTTAATCTTTATTCTTTTTCTATAGAATATTATAAGCAGTACCGTTGAGATTAATGCTCCTGCAATTCCTGTCCTTGAAAGACTTCCCAACAAAGAAAGAAAGACAACACAGCACAACAATCCATAACCCACTGTTTTAATTCTATTTGATGAAGTAATAAATAGCATAATTGATATTGGAAAAAGCATTGCCATATAGCTGCCTATATAATTTGGATTCTGTAAGGTTGAGTAAACAGCATGAGGTTTAAAGTTATACACTATATCAGCTATATTGCCATACTTAGATGGAGTGATAATATTATTTATAAATTCAGTCCTGAAAATGTCAAATCCAACATATTGCAATGTGCCTATTAGTCCAATAATAGCAGCAGAAATAGCCAAGCCTTTATATAAAGCCTCTACTTCCCACTTTTTATCAATAAAAATGATACAGCTTATTGCTAATAGCACATAGGATAAAATAACAAACATACCTTCATACCTATCCACAAATCCAAACAAGGCAATATCCACATGCTTTGAGAAAACAGTGGAAAGAAAGGTAAAAATAGCATAGAAAGTCAAAAGCAATATGTATATATTCCATTTTATCTTTTTGACATGATTAATGTTGACTATGAATCCAATAATTAATGCTATAGAGCATACTAAAAGAAAGTACATCTTATAGTAGCTAAATACATCACTAACTATTTTACTACCATTCCATAAAGGCTGAAGCTCTGTGCTTAATTCCAACACCTTCATACGAAGAATAAGGGGTAATATGGTAATTATTAATAATATAGGAGTTATAATCAGCCATTTCTTCTTATTATCTTTTGATATATCTTGCTTCATACTATCAAACCTTTCATGTTTATGAGATTTACTATAGATATATTATAAAAGAGATAGCCATTTTAGGCTATCTCTTTCTGTTTTATTGTATTGTAACCGTTGTTCCACTGACTGTAAAATCAATAAAAGCAGGTAATCCAAAGTTATTATCACTAACCCATAACCTATAATCTCCATCTAAGCTATTGTTAGTGTCAACATCAGTAACCATTATTATAATATTACCATCTCCATCGACAGTTACTGTTATCTGATCTTCTAACTCAAGCGTTGCAACATTTGATTCCAGGTTATAACTAAAATCGCCACCTACTATAGTTTGATAATCTGGATTTATCTGTCCTGCTACTAATAAATCAGCTTCTCCAGCTCCAATTGTGTATGTATACTCTAAACTTGCTGAACTTGTACCAGAATGATAATATTCAATTGCAAAGGTATTATCATTGGTTTTCGCTAGTTCATGTCTTAGTACAAGTACATTGTTTCCTTCTACTACAAATGGTATATAATTAGTAAAGCCATAAGGCCCAACATCTAATAAATAGCATCCATCAAGACTGTTATTCTCTCCGCCAGTTACTGATATTGTTATAACACCAAGGCCATCGTCAGTAACTGTTATTTGGTCTCCTGCTTCAGGAGAAGCATCAATATCAGGATTATAATTACCTATTTTATAGTATATTCCGCTCGGAAATATGCCCTTACTAATATTAAATAGTGTGCCATCTGTATCCAGTAATCCAATGGGAGTCCCACCATAGGTGTGTACAGAAAAATCCCCATATCCAACAATTTCAAATTTAGCTTCATTTCCTATATCAGGCACTAAATTAAGAACAATAAGTGGTGACAATATTGCATTGTCATCCTCGTATCCCGACAATGAATTCATTGTTGCATTAGTACCATCTGCGACAGATAGAATATACATATCATAATATTCGCCAGTATGAATAGTTCTTCCATCTACATCCTTTTGTCCTAATGTAAAATCTACAGTATAAACAGATGCACCAGTTTTTTCAACGGTTATATAATTTCCTTCAGGAATTAAATTTGCTTCCTCCAAATTAAAAGAAAATGCTGATCCTGTACCCTGAACCAATATTCTATATTCACTTACTAGATCCTCATTTTGAGCTGCGTTAAACTCTACTTGAAAGTCTCGTACATCATCATAAATATCATTGTCATATATAGCAGTAATATTAGCTGCTCCTGCTTCAACTTCTAATACATCTGCAACTACAGCTACATTTGCAGAAAAGCCCATAACAGCTTTCTTGTTTCCTGCAAAATCTACTGTTACTACTGCTACATATAAATTAACACTTGATGTCCATTCAAAGGTTGCAGTCTGAGTTCCCTTTGCAATATCTGTCATTCCTGCCACTACATCAGTTACTGAAGGTAATGAGCCTTCCTTTGCAATTATCTCATAATGATCAACATCAAGTGATGTTGAGTCAACCCATGTTATTTTAACATTACTTTTTCCATCTGCACTCTTTTCATTACTCATGCTTGTAGGTCTTGTAACTGATATTGCTTTAGCTGAGTTAGCATCAATAGTTACTATACCACCAGAAGTTGGTGCAGTAGTGTAATAAGCACATGGAGTGCTTGCGTTGTATAGAGCAACACTAATAGGAATTGCTCCTACTGTTGCTCTATCTATATTTCCTTCCATTACTGTATATGTAACTGTGTAATTATTTCCTCCCACATTAACAAAGCTGGCTGAGACACTTATATTATTTACTTTTATCACACCACCTGTATAAATTGAATCATCAGCTTCTATAGTAAGCGTAACATTATCTCCAACTTTATAGTTCCCAGCTGGTATTGTTACTCCAGATATTATCGGAGCTGGCATCACCTTAACTTTACACATATCTGCTGTTAAATATGTGTTATTAACATATCCAGCAAAGTTAGAGCTTGTTGCCTTTACTCTAGCAGATACTATATCATTTAATACTGCATTAGTAAATTCCTTACCAATTGAAGTTCCATTTTCCCAAGGAACTTTTACTGAATTATCCCAAAGCATTAATGACACTTCTATATTGTCTTGTGCTGTAACCTTTGTGCCCATTTCGCTAGATAATGCAGGTTCTATCTTAATAGTATTACCTGTGCCATCTCCAAAAGCTGGTTCAACAGGGCGTGCAGGTATTACAATATGCTCTACATCAGATTTAAAAGAATTTGATGTAGCGTTTTTCATGATATAAATATCCTTTTGAAGCGTTCCAGGATATAATTTAATATCATACTCCAGATTCGGGTCTGGGCTATACTCTGAATAGAATGATACATTATTATATGAGTATTCGTCATTTGAAGCAACAGAGTTAATTGTTTCATTTTCATAGTCAATTTGATAGTTTGGTGAAGCTGGTCTTGCAGGTATATTCAAGGTTTGTTCTGCACTTGGTGTAGCTTTCACTCTAATCTTTAACGTGGCTGTACTGCCTGCTGATGGTATTATGCTTGATATATCTATATATGTTCCTATTACATCTGCCTTTGTAACCCAATTATCAGTTGAATATTCCATAGTTGAGTTAACCCCAATCACCCACTCCATAAAATAAAGAATTTGTGCATTTGGAGCACTTGGTGTACTTGGTGGTGTACTTGGTGTAACTGGAGTAATAGGCGGTGTATAAGTAACTACATTAATAACTCCATCACCTAAATTTACTGTTGTTATAGGTACATCAATCCTAATATTTGATATATTTATGTCTGCATTCCCTATTCTGCCTAAACCAGTAATTATCGACATTGCTTCTAATATTAGATTATTTATCCTAGCTTCCAAGGATAAATTAATTGAAGTATTATTTGCATTGTCTGAAACATTAAAATTTACTATTTCGCCCTGTATGTCTATAAAAATATTTGCTGTATTTACATCTACTCTTTCAAAATTACCTATTAAAGTTATACTACCTAAGTTAGCGCTTTCTTGAGTAATCTGAATTGTGCCAAAACCACTGCTGTTAAGATTTTGTTCCTCAAGCTTACCACCTGATTGCATGTCTACATTGGCGACAGTTGTACTGCCAGTTGCAACAAATCTTACCTTATTATCAGCCTTATTTATTACTACACGCATAAAGGTTGAGTTTTCAGCAATTATACTGTTTAGTCCTCCACCTCTAACAATAGTATCTCCCTTGACAATAACATTCTTTAGCGTTACATTGTCATCGCCTACGCTCTCATTTATTATCAGGTTGCCATTAATAATCGTATCTTGTAATATTACATCCGCTGCTTTTATCTCTACACTACCTTCAACTGTCCCAGCAGTAAATGTACCTGCTTTATCATAAGTAGCCTTTATGTAATCTAAGTAACATCTATCAAGTGTTACAATGGCTTCTGCCCTTGTCATTTTTTTTGATGACATAAAGCTCTTGTCAGGCATACCTTTCATATATCCCTTGCTAACAACAGCACTTATTGCTCCAGCACTCCAGGTTGGTATACTACCAGAATCCTTTAGTGTAGACAATACCTCTGCATCTGCATTAGTTTCAAGTTTAAAAAGTCTTGATAAAATAACTGCTGCTTCCTGTCTTGAAATACTATCTTTAGGTTTAAAAGTTCCATCACTTAGTCCTGATATATAACCCGCTTTAATCGCTTTTGCAACCTCGCTATAAAACCAATCATTAGATTTTACATCTGTAAAATTCACACTTTCAGTTTCTATAAATCCAAATGCTCTATTTACCATAATAATGAACTCGATTCTACTTATTTCATTATTAGGTTTAATCGAACCATCATCAAACCCTTTAACATAACCCTTGAGCAACCAGTTGTTAATTTGACCTTCAGCCCAATGACCTTTTATGTCTGAGCTGCTTTCTGCAAAGGTTAAATTGGTAAGTATGAGAACAAAACACATAATAATGCTAAGTATTTTTTTTGTCTTCTTAAGTAACATTGATGTCCCCCTAACAATTTAAAATTTTCTTTGAATTTTCTTACAACTATAGTAATGTTTATTGTAAAACGACATACTTCCCTAACATTCTACATATGTAAACTTATTCCTTCTATAATAAAAAATATTTATCGACTAAATTCTACATTCTTCTACCAATAAAAAAACAGCCTCAATATATATCAAGACTGCTGAATAATAGTTATTATATAAGCTTTATAAGTGAGCTATATAAAAGCTTCGCTGTCAGCACTAGGGCAATCGTTACAAATATTGGCTTTATAACCTTTGCTCCATTATTTATAGCTATCTTTGTTCCTATCCGTGCTCCTAGTATCATGGACAAAGCCATAGGAATACCTACCAAATAGATTATCTTACCATTTAAAGCAAACAGAACAAGAGCTGTGATATTGCTTACAAAATTAAGTATCTTCCCATTGCCTGCGCTTATTGTAAAGTCAAAACCAAATATGCTAATGAACAGAAATATCAAGAAAGAGCCTGCCCCTGGTCCAAAAAAGCCATCATAAAAGCCTAATGCAAATGCAAAAATGCAGCCGTAAAAAATATTAAGCTTTGTCAAGCCTTTGAATCTATCTTTTGCTCCGAAATCTTTTTTTTACCATTGTATAAATCGCTACTGCGAATATAAGCACAAGTACCATGACCTGCAATACTGTCTGGTCAATTTTCAGAGCTATTTTAACCCCAAGTGCCGCTCCTATCAATGTACAAGGTATAAGAAATTTTATAAGTGGCATATATATCTTTTTTGACTTTGCAAAAGTCAATGTGCTTGTAAAGGATGCACAAGTGCTGGCAAACTTATTGGTGCCTAATGCCGAATGTGGCAGCACCCCTACTGCCATTATTGCTGGCAAGCTTATAAGTCCTCCGCCTCCTGCAATAGAATCCACTGCTGCGGCAATAAAACCTGCCACGCAAATAAACAAATAATCAAACAATCCCACAATTTAACCCCCAAAACTATTCGAAGCTATTTACCAAAGGTGGTATAACCTGTTTTTTACGAGATACAATCCCTGGCAGCTCAACTGAATTACCTTCCATTGTTCCATCAAAAGCTCTAGCCACCAATTCTGTATGGCTCCCTATAAATAATAGCTGAGTACTTTCATTTGCAATGTCAGTAAGCATGAACAACACTAAGTCCAGCTTCTTATCCTTGTAAACTTTCTTCATATAATTTAGCATTCGTTCCTTTATCTCATCCAGTTCCCTTCTGTCCATTGAATTAATCTGTCCTACGCCTAGGGCTAGATTTCCCACCTTAAACTGTTTAAAATCTTGATAGAAAATCTCACTCTCACTTTTATTTGAAAGATTAGAGCCAGCTCTAAACATTCCCATTGAAAAGTCATACATGTCAATTTGTGCGAGAATTGCAAGCTCCTTAGCTGTAGCTTTATCTATTGGCGTACATGTAGGCGACTTAAACATCAAAGTATCTGACAATATCGCTGCACATAGTATTCCAGCTATTCTTTGTGGTATTTCTATCCCATTTTCTTTATATATATTCGTAATTATTGTAGCAGTACACCCAAGAGGTTGATTGCGAAAATATACTGGTCCGCCAGTTTCAATGTCCCCTATTCTATGATGGTCAACAATTTCAAGTATATTTGCTTCTTCCAGACCCTCAACTGCCTGAGCTCTTTCATTATGATCCACAAGTATAACCTGCTTGCGCGTTAGATTTATAAGAGATGCTCTTGAAATCATCCCCTGTATATTGTTTTCATTATCAACAATAGGGAAATTTCTATATCGTTTCTTAACCATTATCTCTCTGATTTCATCGATGTAGTCATCAATATTGAACACAGTCAAATCAGACTTTTTCATAAAATAGCTAATTGGTGTACTTTGATTTATAAGTCTTGCAACCATATATGTATCATGCTGAGATATTATTATGGCGCAATTATTACTTTCAGCCATCTTCTTAATCGAGCTTGCTACTGGAAGTCCTCCGGTAACTATTAAGCACTGTGCACCCATTTCTATTGCACAAAGCTGCGTTTCATACCGATTACCCAATATTACTATATCATGAGGATTTATATAATGCTCCATTACCTCTGGATTCATTGCTCCTATGAGGATCTGCCCGCTATTTACACAATTCTCAGCATTGCCCACCAACAGCTCCCCCTCTAGAACCTCTATCATATTTTTATAGGGGGTGACTGACTTTGCTAAAATATTGCTATCATGTATATCCATGTAAGATTGAGCTATATCTCCTACGGTAATCATACCCTCAAGCTTTAACCCATCCTCTGATACTGCCAAAGTAGTAGTATTTAAGTCGTTCATGATTTCCCATGCCCTTTTCATGGAAATGCTTGGTTTAACAGTTGGGTAGTTTTTTATATTAATATCAGCAACCTGTGTTTTTACGTCTGCAATAAAGTCAGGCTGTTCAACCTTGAAAAAGTTCAGCACAAAATCCGTTTCACTACTAATACTACCTATTCTCTTAGGAATATATAGGTTATCTTTATCTATCATATTCTTAAGATGAGCATAAGCTATAGATGAACAAATCGAATCAGTATCTGGGTTTTTATGTCCAATAATAAATATATTCTTACTCATGACTTTTCCCTCCTTCAAACAAAGCTTCAATATCTATAGTGTAATTTATATAGAGTCATGCTGACATTATAATATTCGATTCAAGTCATTTAAATACTTTATATAATAATATAATAATATATTAATTATTAAACATCATAAATGCAATTGATTATGAAAATTTCATATAAAATAATAGGGAGAAAATATCCATTGAAATTCCCCCCCATTAATATTTCTTTCTATTCCTTTGAAGCTATTTTACTTGAGATAAACTTGTTTATCTCCCCTGCCAGAAGCGGTATCATACATAATACTACTATTGCTACCCAATCAATAAGCCCTAATGAAGAAGTTTTAAATATTTTCTGTAGGAACGGTACATATAATACAACAAGCAGAAGTAAGAAGGATACAAAGCTTGCAGTAACCATAGATTTGTTTGAAAATACTCCCAGCTTAATTATGGAGTATCTTTCAGATCTACTGGAGTAAGCTCTCAAAAGCTCGGCCAGTATGAGTGTAGTAAATGTAATTGTTCTTGCTATCACTAAGCCATCTTCAGTTGGATTAAATATGCTGCCTGCATACTTATTAAGAGACCATAAATATGCACCTATTACAGCCGCAAATAATGCTATGCTTTGTACCGCTATACCTTTAATCATTTTTTTATCTAAAATTGGTTCTTTTGCATTCCTAGGCTGTAAATTCATAATATCAGGCTCACCCTTTTCAGTTCCAAGTGCCAATGCCGGGAAGCTGTCTGTCACAAGGTTTACCCACAAAAGTTGTATAGGTACCAAAGGCACAGGCAAATTAATTAATAAGCTGATGAAAACTATAAGTATCTCACCAATATTACAGGATAATAGGAAAAATACAAATTTCCTTATGTTGCTGTAGATTACTCTTCCTTCTTCTACTGCAGCAACTATAGTTGCAAAATTATCATCCATAAGTATAATATCAGCAGTTCCCTTTGCAACATCAGTGCCCGTTATACCCATAGACACACCAATATCCGCTCTCTTAAGTGCCATGGCGTCATTTACTCCGTCACCAGTCATAGCTGCAATATGTCCCTTACGTCTTAGAGTCTCAACTATTCTAACCTTATGCTCCGGTGAAACTCTAGCATATACACTTATATTATCTATATCATCATATAAAGCCTGATCAGAAATTCCGTCTAAATCAGCACCGGTCATTACCTTGTCGCCTTCCTTCATAAGTCCAAGCTCCTTGGCAATTGCTACAGCAGTGTCTTTGAAGTCACCTGTAATCATAACCGGCTTTATGCCTGCTTTTCTGCAAGTCTTTATTGCATCAAATGCCTCTACTCTTGCAGGATCAATCATTCCCATCAAACCCACAAAAATCATATTGTCTTCTATTTCCTCTGAAGTTATGTTCTTTGGCAATGAATCATATTCTCTATATGCAAAAGCAAGAACTCTTAATGCATCACTGGCAAACTGACTATTTGTTTTAGTAATTTGCTCCATTTGTGCCTTAGTCATTTCTGCAACACTGCCATTAGATAAATACTTATTGCATTTACTTAATATTATATCAGGAGCTCCTTTTGTGAAGGACACTATTTTCCCCTGTATAAAGTTTTTGTGAAAAGTAGTCATCATTTTTCTTTCAGAATCAAAAGGAATTTCGGCAGTTCTAGGGTATTTGATGTTAATATCTGATTTTTGCATGTCACCCTTTGCTCCTGCTGTAATTAATGCTCCTTCTGTAGGATCTCCTATTATACCCCATTGATTGTCTTTGGGATCCTTTTGCTCTAAGATAGCATCATTCGCCAACACGCCTATAGACAGCAGTGTCTTAATATCTTGGTCACTGTCTATATTTACTTTGTTTTCACCAATATAAAATTCTCCGGTTGGACTATAGCCTTGACCTGTTACTGTATATATATTTTGTCCTGTAAATGCTTTTACTACAGTCATTTCATTTTGTGTCAAGGTTCCAGTCTTATCTGAACAAATTACTGTTACACAGCCAAGTGTTTCAACTGCAAGCAGTTTCTTGACTATTGCATTTCTTTGTACCATTCTCTTCATACCAAGAGCAAGAACTATAGTAACAACAACTGTTAAGCCTTCTGGAATAGCAGCTACTGCAAGGCTGACCGATACTAAGAACATTTCCAGTACATTGCCGCCTCTTAAAAAGCCTATACCAAAAACCATTAGGCATATTATTAAACAACCCAGTCCAAGCCATTTGCCCAGTTCATTGAGCTTTTGCTGTAGGGGGGTGGCTTCCTCCTGATAGGATTGAATTGCCTCTGCAATTTTACCTATCTGAGTATCTATTCCAGTACCAATAACGATACCTCTTCCTCTTCCATATGTAACAGCTGTACTCATATAAGTCATGTTCTTTCTGTCTCCCAGTGAGACCTCTGAATCGTATACAGCCTCTGAGTTCTTCTCTACAGGAACTGATTCCCCAGTAAGAGATGCTTCCTCAACTTTCAAGTTTACACTTTCGATTAATCGTAAATCTGCAGGAATACTATCACCTGCTTCAATCAGAACAATGTCTCCGGGTACTAGATTTTTTGCAGGTATTATCTGCACCGAACCGTTTCTATATACTCTGGCATTGGGAGAAGACATTTTCTTAAGTGCTGCCAAAGCCTGCTCTGCTTTTCCCTCCTGCACCACGCCAAGTATGGCATTTACGATAACAATGGCGATAATTACTATTGCATCGGATATTTCTCCAACAATTCCTGATACAATACTAGCACCTATTAGAATCAATACTAAAAAGTCCTTTAATTGATTTATGATTCTCTTTAATAGGGAATCTCTTTTCGCTTCCCTCAGTTCATTTAGTCCGTGTTTCTCCAATCTTTTGCTTACTTCCTCAGAAGATAGTCCTTCTTCCAATTTCACTTGAAGCTCTTGTGAAACTGCATTAATACTCTTGTTGTACCAGTTTAAATTCACTAAAACCCCTCCATATAATTTATTCAAATATCATAAAATACAATAACATATATAATGCAAACTCTTAATCAAATAGTAAAAGCTACTTCCAATATATATTTACCATTTGATTTAAAAATTATAGCATTTTTTTACATAAAAATATATGCTTAGGTAAAAAAATAAGACCTCTAACACACTAAAAAGCAGCGTGTTAGAGGTCTTGCTTAACATATCAGTTATTATAAAGCCAAGCCCAAAGACTGTGATGTTGACTTTATAAACTCTTAGGAGCAGCTACTCCCCTCTAACTATATATATTATTTTATGTAATATTTAGAATCATGTCAATATATTTATAATTATTAATCTTATTATTCGCTTAAAATATCTGTAAGCTCAAGCTCTTTATTTCTGTCTTGTACAGTATTGATAGACCACTCATTTTGGAATAGCAACACAAAGTTATCGTATTTATCCTTAGCAATCATGGTATCTGTCGTAAGCTTAACATTTTTACTGTTAAAGTCTTTATTCTTAACCCATCTTATATACCTGAAAGGCAAATGATCTATTTTTACTTCTACATTGTATTCATTATTCAATCTGTACTCTAACACCTCAAGCTGCAATACTCCTACTACTCCGATAATATACTCCTGAGTTGCAGAATCAGGCTGCCTAAATACCTGTATAGCACCCTCCTCAGACAACTGATCAATTCCCTTGATAAATTGCTTTCTCTTTATAGAATTCTTTGTATATACCCTTGCAAAATGTTCTGGTGCAAAAATAGGAATGCCTTGGAACTTAAATGTGTTACCAGTGCAAAGGGTATCACCAATGTTAAATATACCTGGGTCAAATACACCTATAATATCCCCTGCGTAGGCTTCGTCAATAATTTCTCTATCTTGTGCTAAGAACTGCTGTGGCTGAGCAAGTTTTATTTGCTTACCCTGCTGCACATGGTTAACATTCATGCCCTTCTCAAACTTTCCTGAGCAAATCCTCAGAAAAGCTATCCTATCTCTATGTGTAGGATTCATGTTTGCCTGTATCTTAAATATGAAGCCTGAGAAGCTATCACTTTCAGGTTCTATTTCTCCTACGTCTGAAGCTCTAGAGGTAGGTGGTGTTGTCAAGCTTAAAAACTCTTCTAAAAAAACCTGTACCCCAAAGTTTGTCATAGCACTTCCAAAAAATATTGGTGTAAGCTCTCCTGTTAGAATAGCATTGTCACTAAACTCATCACCGGCCATATCCAAAAGCTCGATATCATTAATCAGCTTCTGATGAGCTTCGTCTCCGAGCAAATCCCTAAATACAGGATCATTTATATCATTTTTGTTTGATGCAACGACGCTTTGTCCATGATCCCCACTGTCAAACAACTCAATCTGCATAAGCTTTCTATTATAAATTCCTATAAAGGAGTTCCCTATTCTTATAGGCCAGTTCATAGGATAGGACTTGATGCCCAGCACCTTCTCAATTTCCTCAATAAGCTCGTAGGGGTCCTTACCTGCTCTATCCATCTTATTAATGAACGTAAATATTGGAATTCCTCTCATCTTACATACATGGAAAAGCTTTTTTGTCTGTGCCTCTACACCCTTTGCAGAGTCAATTATCATTACTGCACTATCTGCTGCCATCAGGGTTCTGTAAGTATCCTCACTGAAATCTTGGTGTCCAGGTGTATCGAGAATATTTATGCAATAATCATTGTATTCAAATTGCATTACACTGGAGGTAACTGAAATACCTCTTTGCTTTTCTATCTCCATCCAGTCGGACACAGCATACTTATGTGCCTTTCTTGCTTTTACTGATCCTGCAAGTCTTATGGCACCTCCGTATAAAAGCAGCTTCTCTGTCAAAGTGGTTTTCCCAGCATCGGGGTGAGATATTATAGCAAAGGTTCTTCTTCTTTTAATCTCTTTTAAAGTACCTTCATCCATCATCCTTGTTCCTCGCTTTTTCTTAGTTTGTATATCCAAACATTATTGATTTTATATTACTTTGTCACCATATGTCAATCTACATATGCTTCATTGAAAAGCTTTTATGGTGCTCCCAGCTTTCCCCCACCTGTCTATATACAGTAATGTTGTCAAAATAGGCTTCAAAAGAATAGCTGTAGTTTTTTAGCAAGAACGTGCATATGTCCTTATACTTATCCTTAATATCAAAATAAGCCAAAGAACAGTGAAATGTCCTGTTCTCATCATCATAAGGCCTCCACTGCATCCATTTGATACTTTTCAAAACAGCTATAAACTGCGAAAACAGTATTTTGGCTTGTTCAGAAAACTTTATATCCATATAGATAACATTATCTTCAAAACGATTATAGCCCTGTAATGTAATTTTAGCGGGCTTATGCGTTTCTGCAAACTCATGTAAAAATTGATCTAATTCATCAATATTCTCTGCTTCAAATATGTCCTTAAGTGTAAAATGAGTAGGAGCATTCTGATTAGCTAAAAAATCCACAGAAAACTTATCCGAAATTTCCTGTACCAGCTTCTGATGATAGCTTTCCACTCCGCCGTCCAGCAGACTTACTATTATGTATTTCATAATTATCACCTATCAATATCTCAATAAATTCTTATACAGTGATTATTGTACCATATATTTATACAATTCAGGTACTATGTTGCTATTTTTAAGTCCTATATATTTTTATAATTTGTACATAATATAAATCACACTAAAGTTTTTACACAAAGTAAATCTGAGTTTTGTGCGATTTATCAACAGAGGAAAACGATTTCGTGCTATTTGAAGAATGAAAAATGTTTAGCACGAAACATACAATATACAATAATATAATTCCAGCCCACTCTATTTTTTGCCAATTTCTCAGCTTTATGCTATATTCATAATATAAAATCATCGGAGGGGAACTGAGTGAATAAATTTATTGACTATATTGATTTTTCTGAAGAAGCACTAAATGCCTTGAGAAGCTATAAACCTATTGTTGCCTTGGAGTCTACCATTATATCTCATGGGATGCCCTATCCAGAAAACATTTCTACAGCTCAAGAACTTGAGCAAATAATAAGGGATAATGGTGCTGTTCCGGCAACAATTGCAATAATAGATGGCAGAATAAAGATCGGATTATCACAAAGCGAACTGGAATTTTTGGCACAATCCAAGGATGTACTAAAAGTCAGCCGCCGCGACATACCCTCTGTAATTGCCTTAGGTAAAACAGGTGCAACAACAGTTGCTTCTACCATGATATTTGCACAGATGGCTGGGATTAAACTTTTTGCAACTGGAGGTATAGGTGGTGTCCATAGAGGTGCAGAGACAACCTTTGATATATCAGCAGATCTTACAGAGCTTTCACAGACTGACGTAGCTGTTGTATGTGCTGGAATAAAGTCAATACTTGATATAGGAAAAACCTTAGAAAAGCTAGAGACCTTAGGCGTACCAGTTCTTGGCTACCAGACTAACGAATTTCCCTCTTTTTATACCAGAAAAAGTGGTTTTGGTGTAGATTATCAAGCTGATAATGCAGAAACAATAGCCAGAATGCTAAAAGTTAAATGGAATCTGAACTTGGATGGTGGAGTAGTTATAGCAAATCCCATACCTACAGAATACGAGGTAAATCAAGAAGTAATAAACGAAGCTATAAATATTGCCTTATCCGAAGCTGAGAAAAGTAGTATTAAGGGCAAAGAAATCACTCCCTACCTTCTATCAAAGGTTAAAGAGCTTACAGCCGGTGAAAGCCTAAAGGCAAATATTGAGTTAGTAAAGAACAATGCTAAGCTAGCTGCACAAATCGCAGTTTGGTATAGCAAGCTGGAAGATTAAACACAAAGACGCAAAGGCAATAACCTCTGCGTCTTTTTAAATACACTCTATTCAAACAGCTTCTTTAATCCTTCAGTGTAAGGTGCTTTGACTATACCCTTCTCCGTGATTATCGCAGTTATCAGCTCACTTGGTGTAACATCAAAAGCAGGATTGTAAACCTTTATACCTTCTGGTGCTGTTCTTTTTCCAAAGGCACAGGTTATCTCATCAGCATGTCTTTCCTCTATAGGTATGTCTTCTCCCGTCAATGTTTCTAAATCAATAGTAGTGGTTGGTCCAGCTATATAAAAGGGTATGTTATGAGCCTTTGCCAACACAGCAAGTCCGTAAGTGCCTATCTTATTTGCGGTATCTCCATTTGCAGCCACTCTGTCACAGCCCACTATTACTGCATCTATAAGTCCCTTTTTCATAACCATAGCTGCCATATTGTCACAAATAAGAGTGACATCTATATCCGCTCTGTTAAGCTCCCAAGTAGTTAATCTTGCTCCTTGAAGCAATGGTCTCGTCTCATCGGCATAAACCTTTATGTTCCAGCCTCTGTCCTTTGCCAGATATAAAGGTGCCAAGGCAGTTCCATATTGGGAAGTTGCTAGTCCGCCTGCATTGCAATGAGTGAGCACAGTCATACCATCATTAAAAAGCTTTAAGGCATTTTCTCCTATGGCTCTGCACATTTTTTCATCCTCATCTCTTATAGCATGAGCTTCCAGGAGCAATATATCCTTGATTTCTGATATGCTCTTATCCTTACAGTCCCTAGCCTTTACTTCCATTCTTCTAAGTGCCCAGAATAAATTTACTGCTGTTGGTCTTGAAGATGCAAGAAAATCAGAATGTTTTTTTAACTGCTGCCAGAACTCCTCAAAATCCTCTGCGTTCGCTTCTCTAATTGATAAGTACAATCCATATGCGGCAGCAACTCCAATAGCTGGAGCTCCTCTTACCTTCAAATGAAATATAGCATCCCATACATCCTCAACAGTATCAAGCTTTTTAAACAAAGTCTCCATGGGAAGCTTAGTTTGATCCAAAATTATAAGCATATCATGCTCGTACTTTACAGCTTGTACCTTCTCATATGTATTCCCCATATAAATCCTCCCTGTGTTGATTTTGTTAACACGGCTAGACATAGTTACTGTTTATTGCGTAGGCTCATTTTTGTGCCTTGAAGCAATATTATACAGTAACTTAGTTTAGCTGTGTTGATATTGTTAACACGGCTAGACATAGTTACTGTTTATTGCGTAGGCTCATTTTTGTGCCTTGAAGCAATATTGTACAGTAACTTAGTTTAGCTGTGTTGATACATTATAATAAGATTTATTCTAAAGCGAATTGTTGAGCCGCCTTTATAATGTTTTTAATCAATAAAGCTGTAGTCACTGCGCCTACTCCTCCAGGTACTGTAGTAATCAAAGATGCCTTTTTTACAGCTTCTTCAAAATTAACGTCACCACAAATGTTACCGTTTTTATCTACATTAATACCAACGTCTATAACTATAGCTCCATCCTTAATATACTCTGCCCCAATTGCATTTGGGATTCCTATAGCTGCTACCAAAACATCTGCCATTCTAGCTACCTCATGAATTTTTTCTGTCTTTGAGTGACAAAGTGTAACAGTTTCATCCTCCTTAAGCATCATCATGCTTAAAGGCTTGCCTACTACCATGCTCCTTCCTAATATAACTGCATGTTTTCCTTTAAGTTCAATATTATAGTACTTTAATATCTCCATTACTGCAGCAGCGGTGCATGGTGCAAATCCATGATAATCTCCAGCAAATACCTTAGCAAGATTTATTGGGTTCATCCCCTCTATATCCTTATAAGGGCTAATGATAGAATTGATTTCTAACTCATTTATTCCTTCTGGTAATGGTCTAAAAATCATAATACCATGTATATTTTTATCAATATCCAGCTTCTTGAGTAATTTTGTCAAGTCGTCCATAGATGCATGTTCGTCAAGCTCATATAACAATGCATTTATCCCTATATTATCACAAGTTCTCATAATATTGTTCTGATAAGTTATATCTTCCTTTTTGCTACCTATTCTTACAAATGCTGCAGTGGGCGTAACACCCTCTTGAATCAGATTTTCACACCTTTTAGTTGATTTTTTTAATAGATAGCTATTAACCTCTTTACAGTTCAATACATTATCCGTAAATCTCATCTCCTTATGCATAAATGTTACTTAAAAATAAAGTTAAGTAATGTTAACGTAATTTTGATAATACATTTTATTATAGCATAAAGTCCGAACAATCCCAAATAATATTGTAAAAATATTCATGTATGTAGCAAAAAATATTATAATTGTTTCTTACATTCCATACTTTTTTTATTATGTTATAATATTAATATGATTTTATAGGAGGTTTTAAGGTGGATGCAGAAAGATTAATAAATGAATTTCTTGAAATGGTTCAAATAACCAGTTTATCTCTTAAGGAGAAGACCTTCGCAGATTACTTATCCGGCAAACTTATAAACATGGGAATTGAAGTATATATAGATAAAGCCGGCGAAAAGTGCGATGGCAATACAGGCAATATCATTGCTAGGCTAAAGGGCAATACAGAAGCTCCTACAATAATGTTGGGTGCACATATGGATACCGTTGTCCCTGGTGACAACATTAAACCTCAAATAAAGAATGGTTACATATATAGTGATGGCACTACCATACTGGGTTCTGATGACAAAGCTGGCATAGCAGCTATTCTTGAGGCTATAAGATATATAAATGAAAATAACATAAAGCATGGGGATATCGAGCTAGTATTTTTCATATCTGAAGAAGGCGGCATGTTTGGGTCAAAACATCTTGATTATAGCAAAATAAATTCCAAGCTGGCCTTCATTTTAGATAGTAGTGGTTCTGTAGGAAATGTTATAATTCAAGGTCCGGCACAGATGAGAATCGAAGCTACTATTAATGGCAAAGCTGCCCATGCAGGGATTGCCCCTGAAGAAGGTATAAATGCTATACAGGTTGCATCAAGAGCCATAGATAATATGAACCTTCTTAGAATTGACCATGAAACAACTGCAAACGTAGGTATTATCAAAGGCGGTAGTGCTACAAATATCGTCTGTGACTCTGTTTATACAAGATTTGAAGCAAGAAGCTTAAATAATGACAAGCTTAAAGCACAGTCAGACCATATGATTGAATGTATTAATACTGCTTGCAAGGAATATAATACAACCTGTGATTTAAAGGCTACCTTAAATTATCCCGCCTTTGCAATAGATAAAAATTCAGATATAGCAAAGCTTGTTACTAAAGCTATTGAAAGTATAGGTCAAAAAGCTAACCTTATTTCTTCAGGCGGTGGAAGCGATACCAATATCCTAAACGGCAACGGTATTGCAGCTGTTACATTGGCAATCGGAATGAACAATGTGCATACCACCTCAGAGAATATCGCCATCGAAAGCATAGTAAAATCCGCTGAACTAGTAGTTGCAATAATTAAAAACCAAGTGCAAAACTCATAATAAATTTCGGGAGTGATAATATGTTTACAAGTGAGAGAATAAATTTAAGACCTCAAAAAAAAGAAGATGCTGAGTACATAGCAAAATATCAACAAGATCCTGATGTATTGGATAACTACTTCGGGTGGTATACAATTCCTCCTCTGAAGGAATTTATAGAGAAATGGTATGAACACATAGTAGACGAGAAGGAAAGCTACGGGTTTGTAATTGAAAATAAGCAAGGCGAGTTTTTAGGAAGCTGTCATACTAATGATGTGAACATGAAAAACGGAACAACCTACATTGCTATATTTATAGGTCATCCTGACTATCGAAGCAAAGGCTATGGTACAGAGGCTATGAAGCTTTTTCTTGGCTTCCTGTTTAACGAAGTTGGACTTAGAAAGGTAAAACTAAATGTATTTGGCTTTAACAAAAGAGCAATAAGATGCTACGAAAAATCCGGTTTCAAGGTAGAAGGAACAAACGTAGAAGAATTATACAGATTTGGTAAATACTATGATACATATGCAATGTGTATAACAAGAGATGACTTTAATAGGGGGAATTGCTCATGTATAGAGGAAGCCTAGTAAATATAAGACAACAGTCAATAAATGACATGGCTAAGCTTGCAGAATTTCAATGTAAGCAACGTTATATTGAGACTCATAGCAATGATTTGCCTAGATTTGCCTACAAAGAAGCACTAGAAAAAAAGTTTAAAGAAAGAATGGAAAAGCACGAACACAATGAGCTTCATATGACTATTGAGACCGTTGATGGAAAAGTAATCGGTGCTATAGGCATAGGCGGTATCTTTTGGAAAAACGGTCTAACTTGGATATATTCCTATATAGGCGACGAAGAATATATAGAAGGCAGCTACCACGACGAAGCACTAAAGCTTATGCTTGAGTTCCTTTTTATTGAAGGAAATGCTAGAAAGCTTAAGACATATATTCAGTCCAATGATACAGAGAAACTGGCAGTATATAAAGCAAACGGCTTTAACACAGAAGTTGTACTTAAGGAAGAAGTTCTTTGCCACGGAAAGTATATGGATTGCTATGACCTTGCACTCTTTAAAGATGATTATCTGAAAACATATAATAAGTAAAAATAGCATAATAAACTGACCTATACAGCACATTATAATATGATGCTGTATAGGTCAGTTTTTTTGTTCATGATATAATTTATGCCTTTGGTCCGGCGTTTATAATATTCTGGGAAACATTTGAAAACTTTTTGAAGTTTTCAACGAAGTCTTTTGCAAGCTTCTCTGCAGTCTTATTGTATGCTTCCTTGTCTGTCCAAACATTACTTGAGTTCAATATTTCTGATGGTACATCGGGGCATTGCTTTGGTATTGCCAGATTAAAAATTTCATCTACTTCATATTGTACATTTTCGAGTTTTCCTTCTATAGCTGCATTTACCATTGCTCTTGTGTATGAAAGCTTCATACGTTTACCTACACCATAAGAACCACCGCTCCAGCCTGTGTTTACTAGAAATACCCTTGCATTGTGCTTATCAATTTTCTTTCCAAGCAGCTCTGCATAGGTTTGTGGGCTTAGAGGCATAAACGGAGCTCCAAAGCAGGTTGAAAATGTAGCTGTAGGCTCTACTATACCCGTTTCTGTGCCTGCTAGCTTGCTAGTATATCCTGCCATAAAATGATACATAGCCTGCTCTTTTGTAAGCTTAGAAATAGGAGGAAGAACTCCTGTTGCATCCGCTGTTAGGAATATAATAGTAGATGGATGCGCACCAGTTCCACATTCCACAGCATTATCAATATATGTTACAGGATAGCCTGCTCTTGTGTTTTCTGTAAGCTGCTCACTGTCATAATCAGGTACTCCATACTCATCAAGAACAACGTTTTCTACAACTGTACCAAATCTTATTGCATTCCAAATTTGAGGTTCGTTCTCCTTTGAAAGCCTTATACACTTTGCATAGCAGCCGCCTTCAAAATTAAATACTCCATTGTCTGTCCAACCGTGCTCATCATCACCAATAAGGAATCTGTTTTTATCAGCTGATAATGTAGTTTTACCTGTTCCAGATAAGCCAAAGAACAATGCTACCTCTCCATCTTTACCTATGTTTGCTGAACAGTGCATAGGCATTACTCCCTTAAAAGGAAGTAGATAGTTCATAACTGTAAATATAGCCTTCTTGATTTCACCACAATACTTTGTACCGCCAATGATTACAAGCTTCTTTTCAAAGTTAAGTATTATAAATGCTTCTGAATTTGTGCCATCAATCCTAGGATCAGCAACACAGCCTGGTGCTGCAATTAGAGTAAACTCAGGATTGAAGTTATCCAGTTCACCTTCTTGAGGTTTAATAAACAATTGTTGTGCAAATAAATTTGCATAAGCAAATTCATTAACTACTCTAATTGGCATTCTATAATTTTTATCAGCTCCAACAAATCCCTCAAACATATAAACTTCTTTGTTCTTAAGGTAATCCATAACCTTATTATGTAGCTTGTCAAATATCTCTGCACTAATAGGTACATTTACTTTACCCCAGTCAATTTTATCATGTACCGAAGGGCTATCAACGATAAATCTGTCCAAAGGAGACCTTCCGGTATATTTACCTGTGTTAAAACACAAGGCACCAGTATTTGTCAATGTTGCTCCTTCATTTTTTAGTGAATGCTCCACAAGCTTACCAACATTAAGGTTGTGGTACACTTTTGTTCCTAAATTTTTTATTATCAAAATGTCACCCCCAAATATGCTATAAAATTGTCATAGCTTTTTCACCAATATTATATATCATATTTAAACAATGTGCCATACTTTTATTATTTTTTTAAGGTTATATAAATTGCAATATTAAATGTCGTGTAAATTAATGGTTCTAATTTTAACATCATATTATAGTGAATAAATATCAGCAAACTCAATATTAATAACTTCTATTCTATTATTTGCATTATATTGACTTTTTTGATTACTTGCTTCCATTGCAACAGCTTGTTTTGCAGGTAGTTCTATTATAAATTCACAACCTTTGCCTGCTTCACTTATCAGTTTAATACTCCCTCCCTGCAATTCCACCAAAGACTTTACCAGCGATAGCCCTATACCGCTTCCTTGATGACTTCTTGACATGGACTTATCTACCTGTACAAAACGTTTAAAAATCAAATCCTGTTTTTCCTTAGATATTCCTATCCCTGTATCCTTCACTGCTATAAACAAACTGCCCTCATTATCCCAAATTGTAACCTGAATCATACCCCCATTATCTGTGAATTTTACTGAGTTGGATAACAGGTTAAGAATAATACGCTCTATGTTATCTGGATCACAGGCAATAACCCTTTCATTGATCTTTGTATCAAAATAAAAATTAATGCCTTGATTCTCAATATAATCTGTTACTGAAGAAGCAATCTTGGATACAATGCTTACAATATCATAATTATCCATATTCAAGTTCATATAACCTAAATCTAACTTGTTTAAATCAATAAAATTATTTACAAGTCTCAAAAGTCTATAACAATTTTGTCGCATTATCTTACAATATCTTTTCACCTTCTCACTGCTGGCATCTAAAGCCTTTTCATAGAATAAATCCATTAATTGTAAGGCTCCTAATATTACGTTAAGTGGTGTCCGTAGTTCATGAGATAGATTTGAGAAGAATTCCGTCTTTATTTTATCATATTCTAAGATTTCGTTTAATAGCTTTGTGCTTTCATATGCCTGTCTCGTTAGCTCATCAATATTCTTAAGAGAAGAAATATCCAAGGCAGTTCCTAATATACATTTTTTCCCATATATTTCTACTAGACCAACTGATATATCAACCCATACTTCTATACCACTTTTATTTATAATCTTACAATCAAACCTATCATTTATGATTTCTTTATCTTCTCTCCAGCTTTTTACATTTTCTCTATTTATATAGTAAAAATCAGGATGCATTAAATCATCTAAGCTCATGTTCTTTAATTCAGCATTAGAATATCCCGATAGCTTTTCACCTACTGTGTTAACATGTATAAATTTATTCTCCTCAAAAATAAAAATTACAAAAGGAGTTAGCTCAAATAATCTCTTTAAAATTGAATCAATGTTTTCAACTTTATCCCACTCATTATAAAGTGCAAGCTGCAATAAATCGAAACAAGTATCAGACTCCATAATACATTTATAGAGCTCCGAGTTGTCCTTTATCTCTGAAAATACTATGTCTTTTATAACACCTTTTATATACTTCAAAATTACAATAAAAGCCTTGTAACCATTTCCATTAGCCATTAAATTTTGAATTTGATTAACCGTAGCTTGCTTAGAAAAGTGTTCAAGACAAAAGCTTTCTCCAGCTTCTCTTCGGTAATTTTCATTTCTTAAAAGCTCAAAAACTATACTATTTAGAAGAATCATTATGCTCTCGACTTCCTCTTCACTTCTGCAGTCTTGTTTTAAATACCGATCTTTACTACATAGCTCAACAACTCTTTTCTCGATAAGTCCTCTATTACTTAAGATTAAATTATATAAATAACCCATAGTCTTCTCCTCGAAAATTTATTTAATTATATTTATTAAGCCACTATGTATTTCTACTTTTGTCTAAAAATCCCTGCATATTATTACAAGCAACTTTCGACATATTATGTAACTAAATTACTTTTATCAAAAAGATATATTAATTAAATAAATATAAAAAAAAGGGTGGTAGGTAATATATAAAATAATACAATATATTATTGATTTTTTTAGTAATTCTAAGTAAAAATTTAAATAGATTTCGTCCTTTAACTGTAACACAATTAAGGCTTATTAATATTATGATATCAGGGGTATATATGGACACTGGAAAGGTATTCCTTTTACAGTGCTCAAAAATAGGGCATTTCGTTCCTATTTATACCTAGATTTTATGGAGGTGAATTAGATGAGTAGAGAATGCAAACATGAAAGACACAGAGATGAAACCAGATTTAGAAATTTCCCAGACAGCATCAAGGATTTACTATGCTTGCTTGCTAAAGATGATGACAATAGAGTAACAGTTGTAATTGATGCATGTGAAGATTGCATACTAGAGAATGTAGAAATAGTATCGGTAATTGGTGATTTAGCAATATTCCGTTGCCATGACAAATTTAAATTTATCAAGATTTGTTGCATCTGCGAAGTAGTAGTTGACTGCGAGACTATATTAGACGAAGTACTAGATACACATATGGGACATTGCTAATAATTTGTAAAATAATGCACTCCGTTTGGAGTGCATTATTTTGTTGTAAATACAAGTTATCTATGCATCTTTTATATAATTTGTTTAATAATAAAAATAGTGTATATATCTATCTTTACAGAATTTAAAATTATATATTTAAATTAGTATAAATTTAAGGTAATATATATTATAAGTAGATTATGAAAATAAGGAAGGTATAATATGGAGAACAACGATTTTGAAAAAATTGCTTTAGTTACTGACAGTGGTAGTGACATGCCAAAGGAAATCATAGAGAAATATAATATACATACTATCCCATTAAAAATAATATATAAAGATCGTGAGTACGATGATGGTGTTGATATAAGTCCTGATGAAGTCTATGCAAGATTTAGTCAAGAGGTTCCTAAGACCTCAATGCCCTCTCAAGTTGATATAATAAAGCTTTTTGACAGGCTAAAACAAGAAGGCTACAAGAAAATCTTATCTATCCATTTATCCTGTAACTTAAGCGGTACTGTGGACATGATCAAAATGATAAGTAAAGATTATGAAGATATGGAAATTGAAGTTATTGATTCAAAATCAGTTTCTATAGGAGTAGGCATGTTGGTATATGAGGCAGCCAAACTTATTTCTGAGCATCTTTCCTTAACAGAAATTAAAGAGTCACTTCAAAAAATAAAAGACAGGATTAGTGTTTTCTACTGCATACCAGTACTTGATTATCTTAGAAAAGGCGGAAGAATCGGGCTAGTTGCCGCAACCCTTGGAACTATAATGGATTTGAAGCCGATAATATCAGTTAATAAAGAAGGACGATATTACTCTCATGCAAAGGTAAGAGGCAGGAAAAAATCCTTAGAAAGACTATTGGAAATTGGCATTGATATAATAAAAGATCAAAAGGTTAATATATCCATTTATCACGGTGCAGCTATGGAAGAAGCTCAAAAAATCAAAGAATACTTCTCAAAGCTCCCAAATGTACAGGAAATATTCTTCGGACAAATAAGTCCATCTATGGTTGTACATACAGGCCCTGGATTAGTGGGTATGGCAATCCATGTGCTTAAATAATTTTCATTAAAAGGAGAGTTTAGATGGAAGATAAAGCTTTTGATTTGATAGAAAAAATGTACGTTGAATTTAGCAAAAAATTTGATTCTATGGATAAAAGATTTGTATCTATGGATAAAAGGTTCGATTCTTTAGAAAGCGAAATCAAAGAATTGAAGTCCGATGTATCAAGCATCAAGAAAACTGTGCTGTATATTGAACAAGACCACGGTCAAAAACTTGAAGCCTTATTTGATGGATATAAGCAAAACACTGATAAGCTTGACCGCATTGAAGCAGAAGTAGCTAGGCATGAAGAGGTCATTATTAGAAGAGTAAAATAGGGTGTAAAAATCTTGAAATTATGTATGTTGGCATGGCAATCTAAATATTAGAGATAATATCAAAGGGGCTATCTCAAAACTAGAATTATATTCTAGTATGAGATAACCCCTTTCTGATTAATAGACTCTCTTACTCTCCATATATTCTTGAACCATTCTCAAGCTTTCACCAAATCTTTGGAAGTGAACAATTTCTCTTTCCCTTAGGAAGCTTAAAGTCTCAATTACACCTCTATCATCAGTCAGATTGATAAGGTGCTCATAAGTTGTTCTAGCTTTTTGTTCTGCTCCCATATCTTCAGTCAAATTGGCTATCGGGTCTTCAATTGCTTGGATATATGCAGCTGTCCATGGAACTCCTGCAGCATCATGGGGATACAAATCATGACCATGTTGTGCATAATGTGCATCCAATCCAGCTTTTTTTAGATCTTCAGGTGTAGCTCTATCAATTATCTTAAATATTAAGGTCCCTATGATTTCCCAGTGTGCCAATTCCTCTGTACCTATATCCGTAAGAACAGCCTTCACTTCATTAAGTGGCATTGTATATCTTTGAGTTAGATATCTTATGCCTGCCGATAACTCACTATCCGGACCTCCATATTGTGCAAACATTGCTTTTGCTATTTTTAAATCGCAGCCCTCTACCCATGCAGGATATTGAAGTTTTTTCTCGTAAATCCACATACTTTATCGTCCTCCCATCTCATAGTCTATTTCCCATGGCCATGGCTCAGATATCCATTTCCAAGGGCAATCACTTACATGTTTATGAGTGAGCAGATCATATTTCATCTCATATTCTTCTTTGAGCTTCTTTAGCTTCATTGTATAGTCATTATGAATGGCAAGTGCCTTCGTATCCATTGGATGAGTGTCAAGATACAGATTAAGCTCAATAGATGAGAAATCAAGTGCCATGATTTCCTTCAGCATTTCTAGTCTGTCTCTGTCAATTTTCATCAAATCTACCTTCCTTCTAGGTTTGTATTATAGCTTTTGGCTATCTATCATGTTTTTGCATTACATAGGGCTTATACAGCTCTGGGAATATGGTTCCCTTCATAAGAGACTTCATCGGTTCATATATTTTGCACATTACCTGATAAGGTACATATGCTGTTGCAAGTTCAAATTCCTTTGGCATAACAGGAATTTTAAACTGTGGTGACACGAGCATCTCAGGATTATAGCTGTGCTCGTATTGATATTTTGCCATTTTCAACCCTCCCAACAAATACTTTCATTTACATGTTATTCCTTAGAGAGTCTAATTGTTACAAAAAATGAGCATTCCACAGACTGCTCATTTCACTCTCCATCTTTTATGACATATACTCTTAATAAGTAATTGTCAGGATACTTAAGCATTGTATTGTACAAGGATCTTTTGTTTGAATCAATAGTATGTGAAGCTAAAACTATATCATTTACCCCAGCAGCTTTATCCCATGCAAATCCAGTCACTATCAAGGTATGGTAAGCTACTCCGTTTGCATAACAAAACTGTACCGGATCTCCAATGTAAAGCTCTCTTGATAGCTTCTCCATATCGCTTATAGCGTCTCTATACTTAATTAAAATCTGTCTAGCCGACCTTTTTTCCCAATGTCTCCTAAAAGCTGCCGCAACCTTCCATGACAAAGTAATTTTTCTGTCACCATCTCTATTAGTTGCACCAGGCTTACAATACCAATTTGTAAACCATGTATAATGGCTAGGATTACCGTCGTCTACCCACTTCATTCCCCCAGCATATACTACTTGAGAGACAAAGTTTGCACAGTCCCCTCCTCCACCGTGGAAGGTAGGATATGCAGGATTATAATTATCCCAATAAGTATCAATATATTGCTTAGCCTTCACTCTGTTATAGTTATTATTTTTAACTATAGCTCTATATTCTTCTTTTACTTCATCTTCACTGTCTTCTAGCCATTCACAAAAAAATATCCCTATCTCATTATAAAGACCTTTAATTAAAATACTTTTCTCCCGTAAAAGCTGAAGCAGTATAACTGCAATAGTGGCTTCATCCTTTAATTGTTCATCTGAGATATTTAAGCCATCTACTATTAGCTTTTTAAGCTTTTCTCTTCTTTCAATACTTTCAATAAAAGTCTCATCGTGAATTCGTCTATCAATATCTGTATAATTGATATCTTCCATGTTATACCTCCACAGATTATTTTTTTGTATCTACACATTTTACAAGAAGCACCTAAAAGACTTGTGTACTTATATAATATTTGCACTAGGCTTATATCATTACAGCTTTCTAGTACCAACTCCTAAACTAAGTATACAATTATCATATTTATGAATATTCTTAAGCTTTTACTCATACTTATTTACAGAATATAAAAAGGTTGGTGAGTTATAGTGGATATCGAAAAAATGGTTGATGATTTTTTAGAAAGCTTACCCTGTAAAGCTGTCGATCCTTATCCTGAGGTGGAGGTTGAGAACCAAAATTTAAGATATGCAACATTGCTTTTAGATGCATATGCAAATGGAGAAAAAAGTGAAATGACTGCTATTGCTCAATACATGCATCATCATTTTACTATAAAAAACAAAGAAATAGCCGATACAGAGCTATGTATTGCTTTAGTGGAAATGAAACATCTTGAAATGCTTGGTGGACTTATAAAAATGCTAGGTGGGAGTCCAAAATACCGTAGATCCAATAAGGCTTGGTGGGACGGTGGAGAAGTTGCTTATGGAGACAGCACAGAGTTCAAGCTGAAGCTTGATATAGATGCAGAGAAATCAGCTATAGAAGGCTACAAAACTTTAATAAGCGAAATCAAGGATAAAAGTGTAGTAAAAGTTCTGTGTAGGATCCTTGATGATGAAATTGTACACTTAGAGATACTTACAGGCTTATACAAGAAATATTATGGGAAATCTCACAAATAATACATCATATATCAACGCATAACACACCTCCCAAACACAGAATATAAAAGTGATGGGAGGTTTATTATGACTGAACGCAATAATTTATTGAAAAAAATTGAAGAGTTAAAGCTATGTCTCGACAAATTAATCTCAGAAAAAAATAATCTCCAAGACGAAGAAATTATAAAGTTAAGTAAAACCCTAGACTTAGTGCTCAATGAATATAACCATATAGTAAAAAATGA
Source organism: Lutisporaceae bacterium (assembly GCA_049684915.1). Taxonomy (GTDB): domain Bacteria; phylum Bacillota; class Clostridia; order Lutisporales; family Lutisporaceae; genus GWB2-37-7. Next base: position 76,708 of record JBAVGO010000128.1, read on the forward strand.
AAAAAAATAAAGCAAGCACTATCAAAGGATAGTGCTTGCTTTATTTAATAATGGACTTTGTTTCGGAAAAACTTGTTTCTGTAATCAACTCCCCGTTTTTATGTTTTACAATAATCTCAAAAGAATCGGTCTTTCCAAGTTTATTAACACAATCTAACAGCTCGTTAATTCTACTAATTATACTGTATTTAAAAATATCATTATCCTTTAGAGGTTCTTCCAAAGTCCTTCCTCCTCATACAGTTTGGAAAAATCACCTCGACTTTCCTAATAATATAATATTACCGAGGTTAATAAATGATACTATATGTTTTGCACTAAACATTCTACATAAAATTCAAAATGTGCAAAACATTTTCCTTGATTCATATGCTGCAAATAATACATTACTATTTTTGTGAATGATAGCTCTTTATCGCAACATATATGTCTTTATTACTATCCGCATTATAAATGTATGAAAAATCCTGCTTGAACTATTCATGTATTTTTACATTTACATAATATAAATAAATATCACTATAATCCTAGCTATACATCCAATTTATAATCAATATAAGATTAAAATTATATACTTTCATATTACATATTGACATAGATTGTCAGAAGGATTATAATTCACTTAGTAATTTACTAAATTACTAAGTTACTAAATATATAAGGAGATAATATCTAATGGATAGAAAAAAGGAATTAAAGTTGCAATATAAGCAAATGAAATCACAGATGGGTATATTTATTATCCGTTCAAAAGTGAATAATAAGTGCTATATTCAGGCAACTCAAGATTTAAGAGGCGTACTAAATGGCACTAAAGTAAGACTGGAGGGTGGCACCCATCCATATCGAGAGCTACAAAAGGAATGGAGTGATTTTGGTTCTGAGAATTTCACTATAGAAATATTAGAGAATCTTGAATATGATAAGGACGAATCGAGAACCAACTATGAAGAAGATTTGGCTTTGTTACATATGATTTGGGAAGATAAGCTAACAAAGGAAAATATGGAGTTTTATCAAAAAAGAATATAATTAAATATAGAAATCTAGAATTAAGGGCAGGATAGCACCATTTTACAAACTATAATGATGCTATATACCCGCCCTTATAATAATATTATTATTTTATCAATTCTTCCATTTGATTCAAAAGATCCTCAAATACCTTTAGTGCATTATTTATAGGGTCAGCTGTTGTCATATCCACTCCTGCTATTTTAAGCAGCTCGATTGGATAGTCTGATCCACCACTCTTTAAGAACTCTAGGTATCTATCAATTGCAGGCTGTCCTTCATTTATAATCTTATGAGCTATAGCTGTTGCTGCTGAGAAGCCTGTAGCATACTTGTAAACATAGAAGCTGGTGTAAAAATGAGGTATTCTTGACCATTCCATGTCTACGAACTCATCAACTACCATATCTGGACCATAATACTTAACATTCAAGTCATGGTAAATCTGGCAAAGTACATCTGCTGTCAAGGATTCACCTGCTTCTGCCTTAGCATGTATAATCTTCTCAAACTCTGCAAACATGGTTTGCCTATATACAGTTAACCTGAACTGCTCCATATAGTAATTTAAAAGATACATCTTCTTTGTCTTATCTGTAGTAGTCTTCAGCAAATAGTGCATTAGTAATGCTTCGTTTAGTGTTGAAGCAACCTCCGCAACGAATATCTTATATTGTGCATAAATGTATGGTTGATTTGCATCTGAGTAGAAGCTGTGCAAAGCGTGACCCATTTCATGTGCTAATGTAAACATGTTATTTACTGTGTCTGAGTGGTTAAGCAAAACGTATGGATGAGAATCATAGCAGCCCCATGAATATGCCCCTGATCTCTTCCCTTCATTTTCATAAACATCTATCCAGCCTGATGTTAATCCCTTCTGAAGATCCTTACTGTACTTTTCACCAAGAACTGCTACACCCTTTTTAACAGTCTCAACTGCCTCTTCATAGGTGATATCCATTTTGGCATCCTTAACCATTGTAGTGTAAATATCATACATATGAAGCTCATCCAAATTCAGCATTTGTTTACGAAGCTTCATATATCTGTGCATCAAGTGCATATTTTCATTGATTGAATTTATAAGATTGTCATAAACTGACTCCGGCACATTGTCAGGAAACAGGTATGACTCCCTAGCAGAGCTATATTTTCTAACCTTTGCTTCAAAAATATTTGCTTTAACCTGTGAATTTAGTAATGCAGCAAGAGTGTTTCTTTGCTTTTTATAAGTTGAATAAAAAGCGTCAAAAGCATCCTTTCTTACTTTTCTGTCTGTGCTTTCCATAAGCTGTATAAATCTTCCTTTTGTCAATTCTACTTCATTTTCACTTTCATCCTTAATAACAGGAAACTTTATATCAGCATTGTTTAGCATACTGTAAATGCTTCCGGGAGCCTTTGCCATATCCCCAGACATAGCAAGTATCTGCTCTTCGCTTGCATTAAGTATATGAGGTTTTGATCTTACAATTTCGTCTATGTAATTATTATAAAAAGCCAGCTTCTCATTCTCCTTAATAAAGACTGCCAGCTTTTCACTTTCTAGGGCAAGTATCTCAGGTACTACAAAGGCATTAGCGCTGGATACTTCTACTGATAAAGACTCTGATCTATCTGAATAGCTTTGATAAAAACCATTTGCGCTGTCTTCATGACTACGCATATGAGCATAAACATATACCTTCTCGAACAATCTATTCATCGCAGCATTTGCATCCAGACACTGTAATAGATTGTCGGAGCTTGCAGATAGCTTATCTTTATACTGTGATAACTTTAGTGCTAGGTTTTTTACCTCTGCAAAATCCTTTTCCCATAAATCATTTTTTGCATAGATATCTTCCAGCTTCCATTTAAATTTATCTGAAAGTTCATCTCGTTTTGGTATTGATGTATTTTTTTTAGACACAAAATCTCCTCACTTTCAATCATTTAGTAAATATTATATCACAAACAAATTTATCCAACAATTCTATATGTTTAGCACTAAATAGTTTACATTGAATTCAAAATGTGCAAAACATATAGTATACTTATAATAAGTCAGATATATTGCAAGCTACTTCAAATTTATAACACTTCTGGAGGTTAAAATGAAAGAACATATTATAAAAGAACTAGAAAATTTAGAAGAAAACTTAATTGAAATCAGTGATTTCATATGCAGCAACCCTGAGCTTGGCAACAAGGAATTCATGGCTATGGAAAAGCTAATAAACTTTCTTAAGTCCAATGGTTTTTCTATAGAAAAAAATATTCTTAATAAAGCAACTGCCTTTAAGGCTACCTTTGATAGCGGTAAACCTGGAGCAAGCATAGCTTATCTTTGTGAATATGACGCCCTTCCCCAAATAGGTCATGGCTGTGGTCATAACATGATAGGCACTATGAGTGTTGGTGCAGCTGTTGCACTCAGTAAGGTACTCAGTAAAATTGGCGGAAAAGCTGTAGTGTTTGGAACTCCCGCAGAGGAAACTGACGGTGCTAAGGTTGCAATGGCTGAGCAGGGTGCATTTAAAAACATAGACGTCGCAATGATCCTCCATCCCGGTGAAAAAACCAGTGAAAGCGGTTCTTCCTTGGCTATGGACGCTCTACAGTTTGATTTCAAAGGTAAAACTAGCCATGCAGCAGCTTCTCCTCATGAAGGTATAAATGCCTTGGATGCTGTCATCCAGACCTTTAATGGCATTAATGCCTTAAGACAGCATGTTACTTCAGATGTTAGAATTCATGGCATAATAACAGAAGGCGGAAAGGCCGCCAATATAGTACCTGATAGGGCAATTGCTCAATTCTATGTTAGAGCAGATAAAAAGAAATACCTTAAGGAGCTTGTAGAAAAGGTTAAGAATATAGCAAGAGGTGCTGCTCTTATGACAGGTGCAGTGCTTAATATTAGTAATTATGAAATTTCCTATGATGATATGAATACAAATAATTCTTTATCCACTGCCTTCAACGATAATCTAAAATATATTGGTATCACAGATATTGAGGCTTCAAGATCAAGCTATGGTTCAATAGATATGGGCAACGTAAGCAACGTAGTCCCTGCAATACATCCATACATCTCCATAACACTTGACAAGCCCTTGATATCTCACACTACAGAGTTCAGAGATGCCACAATGACAGATACTGCTCATAAAGCATTAGTGAAGGGTGCAGCAGCCTTAGCTCTAACAGGATATGATGTGATAACTGACGATGAGCTCCTTGAAAAGATTAAGGTAGAGTTCAAAAAAAGCATTTCATAGCACACCCTCTCCAATTATTTATATGCAATAAATAAAATTTAATGGTAAAATGATAATAAGTATTTTGTGAAATAAGGGTGGTGTTTTCATGAAGGTTTTGATTGTAGATGACGAGCCTGCTATAGTTGATTTAATTAGAATAAATCTTGAGCTAGAGGGCTTAGAAACGCTTTTCTGCTATAGTGGCAAGGAAGCTGTAAAATATGCACAGACATTCAATCCAGATTTAATTTTACTGGATATTATGCTGCCTGACATGAACGGCTTTGAGGTTTGCAAAACTATACAGAGCCTAAATATACCAATTATTATGCTGACTGCCAAAAACGATATAAAGGATAAGCTTTATGGACTAGAGCTTGGTGCTGATGACTACATTACTAAACCCTTCGATGGCAGAGAGCTAATTGCTAGGATAAAGACCATCCTTAGAAGAGTTGACAAGTACAATGTTAAAGAAGAAACCAATATAACAGTAGGCTTAATTGTAATAAATACTATAGAGAGAACCGTACAAATTGACGGCATGGATATTGCCCTTACTCCAAAGGAATTCGACCTCCTTCTTCTCTTCTGTGAGAATCAAAGGAAAGTTTTCTCCAGAGAGAATATTTTGGAGCTGGTTTGGGG
>JBAVGO010000129.1:0-39224 GCA_049684915.1 Lutisporaceae bacterium
GCCCTATCCATTAGAAGAGTTAGAGGCTTATTTGCATGTATATAAGCATCACGGGTATCAGCCAGTAAGTCACAGCGAAATTTATCGGGCTGCCTATGGTCCTGCATACCGCATTGTAAAATCAGAATATCGTGACTTTTTTAAGATATTCTGCAAAATCGACTTACTGATGAAATCAAAGGATACGGTCAATATAGCTATTGATGGAAACAGCAGTGCCGGGAAAACCACACTGGCATCTCTCATAAGTAATGTATATGACTGCAATATATTTCATATGGATGATTTCTTTCTAACACCTGAACTTAAGACGGAAGAACGTTTAGAAGAGGTGGGAGGAAATGTAGATTATGTTCGGTTCGGGCAGGAGGTAATCGATGGATTAAATAGTGGCTGCAAATTTCAATATCGCATATATGATTGTAAGCAAATGGACTTTGTAAAAACTATATCGGTAACTCCTAAGAAACTAAGTATTATAGAAGGTGCTTACAGTATGCACCCTACCTTAATAAACAATTATGCTCTGAAGATATTTTTACATATTGATGAAAAAGAACAAAGCTCTCGAATTTTAAAAAGAAACGGAGCTTCTATGCTAAGAAAATTTCTTTCCGAATGGATACCATTGGAAAATCTATATTTTGAAGAATTTAAAATTCAGAAGCGGAGTGATTTAATTTTTAGGAGATAATTCTATGATAAATATTTAAATATGCTCATTATTGTATTATATATTTTTACAAGGCAAAAGATAAGTGTTAAAATAGAAGTGACAATAAAATAACAATGTATTTGCTTGCAATATATTTGCATGGGGATACAGGGTTTGTTTATTTATTACCTGACCGCAAGGTATTTCTAAGCGGAAAGGCGTGCATTCAGCATGTGTGTTTTATTTTTTTGCTGTTTGGCTCCCTTTTCGTAAAGAAAACGAAAAGGGAGTTTTTTATTTATAAAGGAGGCAATATAAGGTGGAGAAAAGAATCGGAATAGTCGGTATTGTAATTGAAGATCTTTCATGTGTGGAAAGTGTAAATGCAATCCTTCATGAATATGCAGGGTTGATTGTCGGAAGGATGGGGATTCCCTACAGAGAACGGGGTGTATCGGTAATATCAATGATTGTTGATGGCAGTAACGATGAAATAAGTGCTTTGACTGGTAAGCTGGGCAGAGTTGTTGGGGCAACGGTAAAATCTATGATTACAAAAAATAATCAGTAGATATTAGATATATATTGCGAAAAAGCATTAACATACACAAAAGTAGTAGAAGCATCTACTTTTGTATTATCAAAACTGTATTTTTCGCAACATATGAATCAAGGAAAACGTTTTGCACATTCTGAATTAAATGAAAGATGTTTAGTGCAAAACATATAGAAAGGAAGCGTAAAATATGAATTTTCTAGAAAAGTATAAAAAAGAATTTGAGAAGTATGACAAACTCGAGCATGATTTTATCGACGATGATAAGATTTGGTCACAGCTAAACAAATGGGAAAATCCATCCAAAGAAGATGTGCGACGAGTATTAAAAAAAGCAGAGCAGTGTGTTCGACTTGAACCAGAAGAAACAGCAATTCTTATCCAAAACAAAGATGAAGATACTATACAGGAGATGTATGAACTGGCTCATAAATTAAAGGAAGAAGTCTACGGAGACCGCATTGTGTTTTTCGCACCGCTTTATATAAGTGATGAATGTGCAAACAATTGCAAATACTGTGGTTTCCGCAGCAGCAACACCACAATGCGACGTAAAACACTTAGCATGGATGAAATTGAGCAGGAAGTAAAAATCATGATTGAAGAGGGACAAAAACGAACTGTACTCGTTTATGGCGAATCTCCTACTACCGAAGCAGATTTTATGTGTGAGACAGTCAAAAAGGTATACAGTGTAAAAACACAGCACGGAGAAATTCGCCGTGCAAATATTAATTGTGCTCCGCTTACTGTTGAAGAATTAAAAAAATTAAAAACTGTAGATATAGGAACCTTCCAAGTTTTTCAGGAAACTTACCATCACGAAACCTACCGTCAAATGCATCCAGCTGGGACTATCAAGGGACACTATCGTTGGAGGCTGTATTGTATGGACAGAGCGCAGGAAGCTGGGGTGGACGATAATGGTATCGGTGTATTGTTTGGACTGTATGATTGGCGGTTTGAGGTCATGGGGCTTTTATACCATACCATACATCTGGAAGAGACATTTAACGGTGTGGGACCACATACGATTTCCTTCCCACGCATTACCTATGCCACTGGCACACCATTTTCCGAACATCCCGAATATGCGGTCAGCGACAGCGACTTTAAGAAGCTGGTTGCTATTTTACGTCTTTCTGTTCCATATACAGGGCTTATTTGCACTGCTCGTGAATCAGACAAAGTACGCAAGGAGTTAATACCTTTCGGAGTATCACAGATTGATGCTGGAACACGTATTGGAGTTGGTGCTTATGCACAGTCTAAAAGTGCAAACCAGCTTCCTGATAAGGAACAGTTCTCTATCAATGACTCACGAACCCTGGACGACGTAGTAAGAGAAATCTGTGATATGCATTTTATACCATCTTTCTGTACCGCATGTTACCGTGCGGGTCGTACTGGGGAAAAGTTTATGAAGGTTGCCAAATCCAAGTTCGTGCATAATTTTTGTATACCAAATGCTATTTTTACATTTAAGGAATACTTACTTGACTATGCGTCAAATGAAACAAGAGCAATGGGCGAAGAGGTGCTGGAACAGCATATAGAGCAGTTTAAGGGAGAACCTGTTTATGATACCATACTCGTGAATCTAAAAAGAATTGAAAACGGTGAGCGTGACTTGCGTTTATAGACTAGCTGATTAAATAGGGTAAGATTATTGACATATAACAGTAATGTCTATAAACTAATTTATGAACACTAAATACAAGGGAGCGTATTATGGAAGTATGATTAATCAGGTATGCTTCTAAGTATAGTTTAGGACAAAGTCAATAAACGGAGTTGATATAAATGGCAAGACCTACAAAGTGGAGAAAAATCGAAAATATACCTTCTATTCCTTATTTTATTCCATCAGAAACAGATATTGCGGAGGTTCCAGAGAATATATTAAAGCTTGAAGAACTAGAAGCTATTCGTTTAAAAGACTTAGAAGGGCTTGAGCAGGGAGAATGTGCAGAAAAAATGGAGGTATCTCGTCCGACATTTCAACGTATTCTTATTTCTGCGAGAGAGAAGATTGCTGACAGTTTGGTTAACGGAAAGATTATTCATATAGAGGGCGGTAACTTTACCCAGAATATCTGTCCAGTAAGTTGTATGGATTGCGGTAAGGAATGGATGGAAAGCTATGAGAATATGGAATCTATCAAAAGTGGAGATTATTCATGCCCTGCTTGTGGATCAAAAAAGGTTATTTGTATGCAGAACTGCAAAGGAAAGTTTGGTCGAAAAAATTGTTGGCGACATGCTAGGAATGAAGATTGAAAATTTAAATAAAAACATAAAACAAGGTCAAAAAGCTTAAAAATTTTTGACCTTGTTTTTTTATAGGTTTTAAGATATAGATATTGACATATGTTCATAACTATACTAAAATTATAATTGTGGGCATAAGCTCACAATTGTGCAATTAATAACTATAGAGCTGTTAAAAATATGAAAATGAAATAACATCAATACTGACGGATTCCTTTGTAAATTTTAAATGCAATATTGATTTTTCTCAAATTGATTTCATTTAAAAAATAAAGAGTTAGGAGGGTTACTTTTATGAAAAAGATAGGAATCATCATATGTTCACGTTATCAAAACTGCGGAGGCGGGAAATGTCTAAGGGCATTAAAGGAAAGAAAAGGCGGATTTTCAATATATCCTTCTGAGGAAGAAATTGAACTGGTTGGCTATACAAATTGTGGTGGATGTCCTGGCGGAAACATAGAATATGTGCCAGAAGAAATGATTAAAAACGGAGCAGAAGTAATTCATCTTGCTACGGGATTTGTAGTAGGATATCCCCCATGCCCATATATAAAGCAGTTTAAAGAATTTATAGAAAATAGATACAAGGTAAAGGTTGTTGTAGGAACACACCCAATTCCAATGAAATATTTTACAGAACATAAAAAATTATCATATTGGGGTAATATGAATATGTATGAAGCTGCCCCTGATTTGTTTCATGATGATGAAGTTATTATGAAAAGCTATGATTAAGGGTGAATTTTTATAAAAATCATAATTAGAATATATAATGGAGGAATGTAATATGAAACTGATTGTACCAGTAGAAACCAAGTCTTTGGACGCACCTGTTTGCCCTTCGTTTGGTCGTACTCCACTTTTTGTATTGTTTGACACAGAAAGCGGAAAACATGAATTTTTAGATAATGGAGCTGCCGCAAGTCAGGGAGGAGCAGGCATTAAAGCAGCACAAATGCTGGTGGATAATGGAGCCACGGCGGTAATTACCTATCGATGTGGTGAAAATGCTGCAACGGTACTAAATGCAGCCAATATTAAAATGTATAAAGCACAGGACGGTTCTGTTGATGATAACATTAAAAAGTACATAGACGGAAAGCTTGTTTTATTGGCTGAAATTCATCCCGGCTTTCACAATCATGGGGGTGGAAATTAGTGAGAATTGCCGTTCTCAGCGGAAAAGGCGGGACAGGCAAAACTCTTGTGTCTGTCAATCTTGCCTGTGCCTCTGTAAAGGCAGTGTATGTGGATTGTGATGTGGAAGAACCTAATGGGCATCTTTTTTTAAAGCCAGATATAACAGATAAGCAAGCTGTTACGGTTGTAGTGCCAGAATTAAATTTGGAAAAATGCACAGGATGTCGGAAATGTGTGGATTTTTGCAAATACAATGCATTGGCTTTAATTAAAAATAAGCCTATGATTTTTTATGAAATATGCCATTCCTGTGGCGGTTGCATTCTCTTTTGCCCTGAAAAGGCATTCACTGAAAAGGAAAGAGCAATTGGCACGATTGAAGAAGGTATATCAGATAATGTAACAGTTCTCACAGGATGTCTTAACACAGGCGAGGTTTCGGGTGTTCCAATTATCAAAAGGTTGATGGAAAAGCTACCAACACAAGACACGGTTATAATTGACTGCCCTCCTGGTAGTGCCTGTGTGGTTATGGAGAGTATTCGCGAAGCCGATTTCTGTGTTCTGGTTGCCGAACCGACACTGTTCGGGGTTCACAATCTGGAAATGGTCTACGAATTGGTAAAACTGTTTAACAAACCGTTTGGCGTGGTGCTAAACAAATTCCTGCCTGGGGAAAATCCCGCTGAACAGTTTTGCGTAGAGCACCAAGTTAATATACTTACGAAGATTCCCTACGATGAAGTGCTAGGCAGTCTTAATTCTAAAGGACTTATTGCTGTGCATGAAACTGAACAGTATAAGGAATTGTTTAAGAATCTGCTGGAGGCAATCACAAAGGAGGTGGTATAGTGAAACAGCTTCTTATACTCAGCGGAAAAGGTGGAACGGGCAAGACCACAGTGGCTAGTGCATTTATAGAATTGAACCACAGCCGTGCCTTTGCTGATTGTGATGTGGATGCCCCCAATCTTCATTTGGTCGTTTCACAGGAGTCCAATCCAGTAAAAACAGATTATTACGGGTTTGGTAAAGCAGTGATTGACGATTCAAAGTGCATTCGTTGTGGACTGTGTGAGAAAAAATGCAATTTCGGAGCCATAAAGAATTATGCGGTAGGTATTTTTGAATGTGAGGGCTGTGGCGTTTGTGTGGAGCTTTGTCCAGTACAGGCAATTACAATGCATGACCATTCATCGGGAAGCTTGATGTTGTATAAGAATAATGAAAAAGTCTTTTCCACCGCTCAGCTTAAAATGGGCAGTGGCGCGTCGGGCAAGCTAGTAACGGCCGTGAAAAAACAACTCGTGCAGGAGGTGCCTGACGCGGAATTAGCTATAATAGATGGTTCGCCGGGAATAGGCTGTCCGGTTATTGCATCAATCAGTGGTGTGGACATGGTATTGATTGTCGCCGAGCCTACCATATCAGGCATCCATGACATGAAAAGGATCATAGATACTGCAAAGCATTTTGGCGTAAGCTGTGCTGTTTGTATAAATAAGTTTGATGTAAATTTAGATAATACCAAAGCGATTGAAGGCTATTGCAATGACATTGAAATTCCTTTTGCAGGAAGAATACCATATGATGAAACGGTAGTAAAAGCGGTAAATCGATGTCAAAGCGTTGTCTGTTATCCAGACAGCCCAGCTGGAAAAGCAATCACATCATTATGGGAAAGTATCTACAAAAATTATCTAAGATGAGATGTCTACTAATGCAGACAGAAATACTTTCCAATGTTTAGGACATACTAAGCAAAACTATAAAAATTATAAAGGAGAAGATAATTATGAAAATTGCAGTTGCAAGTGAAGGTAAAATGGTAACCGAGCATTTCGGTCACTGTGAGGGATTTATTATATTCGAGGCAAAGGATAATCAAATTACAAATAAAGAAATAGTTCCAAATCCAGGACACAGACCAGGATTCTTGCCGGTTTTTCTCCATGATAAAGGAGTAAATGTCATTATCTCAGGTGGTATGGGTGGAGGAGCCATCGATATTTTTAACGAAAAGGGTATTGAGGTTATCATAGGTGTATCAGGCGATGCGGAGACTGCTACTAACAGTTATTTGCAGGGTAAGCTAGAATCGACAGGTTCTGTTTGCCATGAGCATCAGCACTCGGATGAGTGCTCAAAATAAGATAACATTAATTAGTGTTTTAATGTGTTTTTATAGGACCAAATATGTTCTCTCAAACGTATGCTTTGAGGGAACATATTTTTTGCAAAGGAGCATACAAAGACATAGATATATACAATAAAAAGGAATTGTACTATCATATCATTTGTAGGATTAACATTGTAGGAGGAGATTTTTTGATGAATAATGGTTTTATCTATTCTATTTCTATTAGCTCAGAAAGAGGGCAGCTTAAAAAAGAAGTAGCAGAAGTTAATGTTATAGAAAATTATGGGATCGAAAATGATGGACATGCAGGTAACTGGGGTCGTCAGATTACTTGTCTTAACTTAGCTAGTGTCCAAAAAGTAAATAAAGTGCATCAGCTAAATGTAGGACCTGGTGACTTTGCAGAGAATATACTAATTGATGGAATGGATTTTTCTATGATGCCAGTCGGAAGCAGACTAAGATTGGGCTCAAGTGCTGTTATAGAAATTACTCAAATTGGTAAAGAGGATCATCCAAGTATAGTCAGTAGAACATTTGGAGTAAGTCTTTTGCCTAGTGAAGGATTATTTTGTAAGGTTATTACTGGAGGTAAAGTTAAAAAAGGAGATATTGTTAAAAAAATATAAATTCTATAATAAACTCTACCATACCTGCATAACTTGCGGTATAATAAAATTAAGCTATGGGTTAAACATGAAAACCTTTATAAAATAGCAGATTTAACGAGTATTAATCTAGATAATTTAGGAGGAAATATCATGGGAGATAAAAATCCAAAACCAAAGAGCGAGAACAAGAAAAAGCCAAAAGAGGAAAAGATTAAGAAGGAAAAAAAGAAATACGCATAAGTAAAAAATAAAGGTACCAAGGTTATAGCCTTGGTATCTTTATTTTAACAAAATAAAACAGTATGCTACTTAATCATGAATATACAATAACTTTCTGCACAAGATGTTTCTATGATACTTATTTTAGGGAGGAATCAAAATGAAAATAGTTTGTGGAATTGAAATAAGTGGGAATGATGCAAATATAGTACTGCTTACAGGTAAAAAAACAGATTATTCTATAGTAAAATCAGAGTTCAAGAAAATTAGGCTTGAAGATGACAAAAATCAAAGCTTAATAAAATCCTTCTTTGAAGAGGTAGAAAACTTTATGCGACAAAGTCAAATTGATAAGTTATGCATTAGGAGACCAGCTTCAAGTGGGAAATTTACAGCAGGACCTATTGCATTTAAAATCGAGGCTATTTTGCAGTTAGGTTTTGTTCCTGTTGAATTGCTGCATCCTAATACAATTGCATCAATTATTAAGAAAAGTAATATTCCAGACGAAATGTATCAAGAGGTACATAAGTATCAACGAGCCGCATTTGATGCTGCGTATTGCGGGCTGGAGGACTAAATAATGGATGGTATTAGAAGAATTAATATTAAAATAGGTGCTACTGTAATGATTGTGCAAAAGCAAGATCAACGCAGTGGTAAGCTCACAGAAGGTGTAGTTAAGAGGATTCTTACCAATTCACCAGAGCATCATCATGGTATAAAGGTTATGCTTGAGAGTGGAATTGTAGGCAGGGTAAAAGAAATAAAGTAAGAGAGAGGTTTAGTAGATAGAGAGCATATAAAAGCCAGCTCCACCGCTAATATAAACATGAAATTTTAGTTTGCGTTTCATAAATATAAATGAAGCTATATGTCCTAAATCTAGTACAAAGAATAAACTATTACAGAAAGAAGAGTTGTAATGATTGATTCAAAAATAAATAAAGATGGGAAAAAATCAATAAGAACTGATGTTATAAATATAGCGTGGCCTGTTCTTTTAGAGCTTCTTATGGGATCACTTTTTGGAATGATAGACATGATGATGCTTGGCAGATTAGCTAATAGTTCATTGGCGGCAGCTTCTGTAGCGGCTGTAGGTATGACGAATCAACCATTATTTGTTGGCATATCCCTTGTACAAGCCTTGAATGTAGGGGGAACAGCCATGGTTTCTAGATATTTAGGCTCTAATCAGCATGAAAAAATAGAAACTACCTTAAAGCATGTAATATTACTAAGCTTGTTAATGCTGGCTATTCCACTATCTACGTTAGGTATAATTTTTACAGATTCTATTTTGAATTTTATGGGAGCACAAGCTGACACTATGCAGGTAGGAAGAGTCTACTTTAGAATTATTATGGTTGGTTTTATATTCCAATCACTTAACATGTCTATATCTGCTGCATTAAGAGGAATTGGTGAAACCAAAATACCTATGAGTATAAACCTAAAGGCAAACTTCATAAATGTTATTGGTAACGCAATTCTTATATATGGTCTTTTTGGATTTCCAAAGCTTGGTATTACCGGAGCAGGTTTATCTACTGCTTTTTCTCAAATAATAGCAAGTATACTTTTATTCAGGTATGTTATAAAAGGAAAAAGTGTTGTTAGGCTTAACATAAAAAAACACTTTAAATTTGATAAGGATACTGTATATAACTTAGTAAAGATTGGAGTACCTGCCTCATTAGAACAGATGGTTTTAAGAACAGGTGTGCTTATGTTTGTAAAAATAGTTGCAGGGCTGGGAACTGTTATTTATGCATCGCATCAAATAGCATTAAATATTTTGAGCCTTTCTTTTCAGCCAGGACAAGCTTTTGGAATTGCAGCCGCAGCATTGGTAGGAAGGACCTTGGGGGCTAATGAATTTTCACAGGCAGAAGCTTATGCAAAGGAAACAAGAAAGATTGGTTCTATTATATCCACTTTTATGGCTATAATATTATTCTTTTTTGGTGCACAAATTGTGGCGCTGTATTCAAATGATCCAAGGATTATACAAAACGCCTCTATAGCGTTAAAGATAATAGCACTAGTCCAGCCTTTTCAGTCCTCTCAGCTAATATTAGCAGGGGGCTTAAGAGGAGCTGGAGATACTTTTTGGCCTTTAGTAGGTACCTTTGTAGGAACAATAATTATGAGGCTGGTATTAGCACATATATTTGTCAACATACTGGGATATGGATTGGCAGGAGCATGGATGGCAGTATTTGCAGATCAATTTGTAAGATGGTTGTTTGTTTATGCAAGGTTTAGAACAGGAAAGTGGAAATATATAAAGATAAGATAGTGAAAATTTGTAGCTTTGAAAGATTTGCAGGAGTATAAGGACATAAAAATGAAATATAGGGCGTAAATATTTAAAATAGTCTTCTGAATAATAATATTTCAGAAGACTATTTTAATACATACTAGATTATATGTTGACAATATTATATATAAATCATATTATATATAATATATATATAATATGATTTATGGAGGAATACCATGGAGGTTGCTGAATTCAAAAAAATTGTATGGTGTTACACAAGAAAGATTGGAGAAAGCATGAACAGTGTAGTTAGTCCAATAAGTGAAAAATATGGACTAACTATGATGCAAACAAGAATCCTTATGGAATTGCATCAATATGAGTCACATACGATAGGAAGTCTGGCTGATAGTATATGTGTTGCAGGTGCCAATATTTCTGCAATGTGTAAGAAGCTTGAAGGTCAAGGACTGTTAGAACGTGTTAGGAACAGAGCTGATGAGAGGGTAGTTCGAGTTGTCCTCACAAGCTTAGGAAAAGAAACTGTATTGGAAATAGACAGATTGTATGATGATAAAATATCGCAGTATTTTATAAATGAGAATGAAGATACCTTTGATGACATTATATTAGGGCTTCAAAAACTGAATGATATATTACAGAAAATAAGCAATGTTGAAAATAAATAGAATTAGATACCTAGAAGGGGGAGATTTAAATGAAAGATGAAAAAAATCCTAAAAAACCAATTATATTTTATTATGCTATTACCCTTATTATTTTATTAATATTAAATGTCTATATTTTTCCATCTCTAACGAGCCCACAGGTTACGCAGGTAGAATATAGTACATTTTTGACACAAATAGAGAATGGTAAAATAAAAACCGTAGAAATTCAGGACAATCAAATAGCATTTACTGAAATTGATGCAGCTGGAAAAGAGAACATATATGTGACAGGAAAAGTAGATGATTTGGAGCTTACTAATCGACTCCATACCGCTGGAGTTAAATTCTCTAGAGTTATTCCAAAGGAGAATTCACCTCTGATGAATTTTATATTTTCTTGGGTGCTTCCAGTTGTTATTTTTGTAGGAATTGGACAAATACTGATGAGCTCTATGCAAAAAAGAATGGGTGGCAACGCTATGAGCTTTGGGAAGAGCAATGCCAAGATATATGTTGAAGCACAGACTGGTAAAACCTTTTTAGATGTAGCAGGGCAGGATGAAGCGAAGGAAGCTCTTACTGAAATCGTAGATTTCTTGCATAACCCGGCAAAATACAAGGAAATTGGTGCAATCATGCCAAAGGGTGCATTACTTGTAGGCCCTCCAGGTACTGGTAAAACGCTTCTTGCAAAAGCTATAGCAGGAGAATCAAAGGTACCGTTTTTCTCAATTTCAGGTTCTGAATTTGTTGAGATGTTTGTAGGTATGGGTGCAGCAAGAGTTCGGGATCTTTTTAAACAAGCTCAAGCTAAGGCTCCATGTATAGTGTTCATTGATGAAATTGATACTATTGGTAAAAAACGTGGCGACGGGGGAATTGGTGGTAATGATGAGAGGGAACAGACATTAAATCAGCTATTAGCTGAAATGGATGGTTTTAACGCAGAAAAGGGTGTAGTAATTCTTGCTGCAACAAACAGACCTGATTCTCTTGACAAAGCGTTGCTTCGCCCAGGGCGATTTGACCGTCGTGTACCTGTAGAATTACCTGATCTTGCAGGACGTGAGGCTATTTTAAAGGTACATGCAAAAAAAATAAAGCTAAGCAGTAATATAGATTTCAATGAAATAGCACGCTCTACACCAGGAGCCTCAGGTGCAGAGCTTGCCAATATAATAAATGAGGGAGCGTTAAGGGCAGTAAAATGTGGACGCAAATATGTAGAGCAATGTGATTTAGAGGAAGCTGTAGAAGTCGTAATTGCAGGATATCAGAAAAAAGGTGCTGTTATATCTCCAAAGGAAAAGCAAATTATTGCATATCATGAAATTGGTCATGCTATTGTTGCAGCAAAACAAACTGAATCTGCACCTGTGCACAAGATAAGCATAATTCCACGTACTTCAGGAGCATTAGGTTATACAATGCAGATATCAGAGAAAGAAAACTATCTGATGACAAAAGAGGAAGCAGTGAATAAAATAACTACCTTTACAGGCGGTCGTGCTGCAGAAGAGCTGGTTTTTGGAACCTTTACCTCAGGTGCTTCCAATGATATAGAGCAAGCTACTAAAATATCCAGAGCAATGGTTACTCGTCTTGGTATGAGCAAGAACTTTGATATGATGGCTCTAGAGACAGTATCCAATCAGTATCTTGGAGGAGATACTTCCTTAGCATGTTCTCCAGAAACTGCATCAAAAATTGATGAAGAAGTGCTTACTATTATAAAGAATGCCCATGAAAGAGCGATAAATATTTTAAAAGAAAACATAGAAAAGCTTCACACCTTATCAGCATACCTTGTTGAGCGAGAAACTATAACAGGAGAAGAATTTATGAGGATGCTGGCAAGCTAATATTTTTTGAATAATTATATAAATTTAAGCCCTCTGCTGAAAGTTAATTTAACTTTCAGCAGAGGGCTTATTAAATATTTTAAACTTCTGTGTCCGTAGCTTGATTGTTTTCTTCAGGTGAGGGTGTATCGGGTTGCAAAACATCCAAAAAAGATATTTCATCTTCTAGCTTTTCTTGCTCTGACATAAGTATTTTATTTTCATTACTTAGTTTTTTAATCTGTTTTTTTAGTTTAAAATGATTTACAAGACCAAGCATTGATGCAATTATTGCCCCAAAGGCTGTAGAAATGAAAATAATGAGTGCTAGAGACAACTCATACTTTGCAAAAAAGATATTTACAGGCACTGCCGCTGAGTTAGTAATTGCAAAAATTATAACTATAATTGATGCAATAAGGGAAAAAATAAAGTATAGCTGCATGAGAACTTCAACCTCCTTTAAATATTTAATTTATAATACAGGAATTTGATTTTATAGTTAACTAAATAATAGAAGAATATTACATATTATTATATTTCATTATACTATACAAAATACTGATGTAAAACCCTTATAGTCTAAATCATTAAAAGATTTTGCACTAACTATTGGAATAATAAAAATTTTAATAGGTAAAAATATCAGTGTGTGAAATAATGTCGATAATTTAAGGTATTGTAGATAATGGAGGTTAAAAAATTGAAAATCTATAGAGTTAACATGTCAAAGCTTACTTTTACAATGGAGGATGTTCCAGAAGAGTGGAAGCTGCTTGGAGGAAGAGGA
This sequence comes from Lutisporaceae bacterium, assembly GCA_049684915.1. Lineage (GTDB taxonomy): Bacteria > Bacillota > Clostridia > Lutisporales > Lutisporaceae > GWB2-37-7. Next base: position 13,167 of record JBAVGO010000129.1, read on the forward strand.
TTGACTTCAACTATTATAGCTAAAGAGGTAGAGCCAACCTGTCACCCTTTGGGCGATAAAAACAAATTAGTATTTGCTCCTGGATTGTTAGCTGGGACTATGGCAGCTAACTCAGGACGTCTGTCAGTAGGAGCTAAAAGCCCATTAACTGGTGGTATTAAGGAAAGCAACTCTGGGGGTACAGCGGCTCAAAGACTAGCCAAGCTGGGAGTTAAGGCATTAATAATTGAAGGTATTCCAAAAGGAGATAAATGGTACTGTATTCATGTCCACAAAGATGGGGTAGAGATTAAAGAAGAAACTGAACTTCTAGGTAAAGGCAATTATGAAGTAATTCATACTATAACATCAAGATATGGAGAAAATACAGGAGTCATGACAATAGGTCAGGGGGGAGAACATAAAATTTGCACTGCCAATATATCTGTTAAGGATCCTAATGGTCATATTCGTAGTGCTGGGCGTGGCGGACTTGGGGCTGTAATGGGCTCTAAAAGAATAAAGTTTATTTCCCTTGATGACAATGACGGAGCAGGAATTGAAATTAAAGATAAAGAGGAATTTAGTAAGGCTGCACATATCTTTAATAAAGGATTACTTAGCCACCCTGTTAGTGGAGATGCTCTCCCGAAGTATGGTACAAATGTACTTGTCAATATTTTGAATGAAGCTGGTGGTCTTCCTACAAAGAATTTTCGTGTGGGACAGTTTGATGGAGCAGAAAAAATTTGCGGAGAGACTATGTATGACAATATCATGGAGAGAAAAGGTGATCCAACCCATGGATGTCATGTAGGCTGTGTTATTCGATGTTCTCAGACCTATAATGACAAGGATGGAAAGTATCTGACCTCAGGCTTTGAATATGAAACTATTTGGGGATTTGGAGCAGGCTGCTTGGTTGATGATTTAGATACTATAGCACATATAGATCATGAATGTGATGATATAGGCATTGATACAATTGATACAGCAGGAACAATGATGGTTTCTATGGAAGCAGGTCTGCTGCCATGGGGCGATGGTAAGGGAATTTTGAAGATGCTTAATGAGATTAAGGAAGGTAGTCATCTTGGACGCATACTTGGAAATGGCCCAGACTTTACAGGAAAAGCTTTTGGTGTGACCCGCATTCCAACTGTTAAAGGTCAGACTATGCCTGCATATGATCCAAGAGCTGTGAAGGGAATGGGTGTTACTTATGCAACTTCAACCATGGGTGCTGACCATACAGCAGGATATTGTGTTACATCAAATATCTTGAAGGTAGGCGGGTATGTTGACCCCTTAAAGAAGGAGGGGCAAATCGAGCTATCAAGGAATCTGCAAATTGCAACTGCAGCTCTTGATAGTGCAGGTCTTTGTATATTTGTGGCATTTGCTGTGCTTGATTATGAACCAGTATCTCATGCAATTATAGACATGATTAACGCACAATATGGTACCAATTGGTCAGTAGATGATTGGTTTGATTCAGGCAGATCGGTACTACGAACTGAAAAAGCATTTAACAAAGCTGCCGGATTTACAAGCAAAGACGATAGGCTGCCCGAATTTGTAAATGAACAAATTCCTCCTCATAATGCAGTTTGGGATATTACAGGGGAAGAGCTTGACCAAGTTTTACAATTTTAGGAGTGATTGAAATGGAGGTGAATATCAGTGCAAGTAAATGTTAAATTGTTTGCAACCTTACGAGAAGGACGATTTAAAGCTGAGGTGACAGAACTAGAAAATGAAAGTCGTGTAATGGATATAATAAAAAAATACGACCTTCCTTTAGAAGAAGTAGCTATTTGTCTTGTAAACGGTCGTGATGCGGATAATGAACATGTGCTTCAAAATGGAGATGTTGTTTCATTGTTTCCACCAGTAGGTGGAGGTTAATGGCAGCAGTATTTCCGCTTAGGTACCAACGCAATTATAAGACAATATCTATAGAAGACCAAGCAAAATTAGCGAAAGCTACTATAGCTATTGTTGGATGTGGTGGGCTTGGAGGCAGCATGGCAGAAGAGTTTTCACGTTTAGGAATTGGAAATCTGATTTTAGTTGATGGAGATAATATAGAAGAAAGCAACCTTAATCGTCAACTGTTTTCTACCGAGGAAAATATAGGTATTAGAAAGGTAGACGCAGCAAAACAGCGACTACAAGCTGTAAATTCTACTGTAAAGCTAAAGCTTATCTATGACTGGTTCAATGAAGAGAATGCAGCTAGTTTATTTCAAGATGCTGATTTGGTTTGTGATGCTCTAGACTCTATAAATCGGCGTGTATCCTTGGAGAAGTCTTGTCACCATTTAGGATTACCGCTTGTATATGCAGGAATAGCTGGTTGGTATGGCATGATGGGAGTGAGTATGCCAGGGGATTTAAGTGTGTCTCGACTATTTCGTCAAGGAGATAAGGGTATGGAGAAAACCTGGGGCAATCCGGCTTTTACACCAGCAATTTTAGCAAGCTTAAGTGTAGTTGAAGCAGTCAAATTAATTGTTGGAAGAGAAGTTTCACTGCGTCATGCATGGCTGCAGGTAGATTTACTAGATATGGAATTTGAACGTTTTGATATACATTAAAGATACTTTATGTATAGAAGATAAGCCCTCTTCGGATTGAATATGTCCAGTAGGGGGCTTATCCTTTATGTAGAAATAATATAGACATAAATGAAAGATTTATAGGGTTGTGATATAATTGTTAGAGTGTTTAATGTTTCTATATACATAAATCAAACTAGAAGTAATTCTTTTTCAGGGATAATGAGGGTGGGGTAACATATAATGATAAATAATTTAACAGAAGGTAATATTCTAAAAAAGCTGGTTATACTTGCACTGCCAATAATGGGAACTTCATTTATTCAAATGGCCTATAATTTAACTGATATGATATGGGTTGGGGTATTAGGTTCAAGGTCTGTTACTGCAATAGGCACAGCAGGCTTTTTCACATGGCTTGCAGTTGCATTTATAATAATTTCCAGAATAGGTGCAGAGGTTGGAGTCGCTCAATCGGTTGGGAGAAGAGATTTAAATGAAACCAAAAGCTATATAAGGCATTCGATACAAATAAATATTGTACTTGCTATTTTGTATGGGTTTTCATTGATAGTATTTAGAAATCAACTTATAGGCTTTTTCAATATTAACGATAAGGGTATTGTTGAAATGGCAACAAGCTATCTTCTTATAATATCCATAGGCATGGTATTTTTCTTTTTGCCTCCTGTATTTACAGCAATTTTTAATGGACATGGAGACAGTAGAACACCTTTTATGATAAACACAATAGGTCTTACAGTTAATATAATACTTGATCCTCTTCTTATATTAGGAATAGGACCATTTCCTAAAATGGGAGTTGCAGGAGCTGCTGTTGCAACAATATTTGCTCAGTTTGTTGTTACAATGGTATATATTTTTGTTATCAGCAAAAAAACAGATTTCTTTGTTGAACTGAATTTTCTGCAAAAACCTGATTGGAGACATATAAGAAGAATTATAAGATTTGGCATACCTGTTGCATTGCAAAGTGGAGCATTTACAGTTATTGCGATGATTATAGCAAGAATATTGGCAAGCTGGGGCTCAATTCCCATTGCTGTACAAAGTGTTGGGTCACAAATTGAATCAATATCATGGTTGACAGCTGGAGGCTTCCAAACTGCATTAAGTGCCTTTGTAGGGCAAAATTATGGAGCGGGAAAGTGGGATAGGATATATAAAGGATACTTTACAGCTATTGGTATTATTTCGGTTATAGGAATAATTGCATCATGCCTATTAATATTCTTTCCTAAGCAAATTTTTTCTATTTTTATCCGAGAACCAAGAGTTCTACAAGATGGTATAATTTATTTGAGAATACTTGGAGTATCCCAGTTTTTTATGTGTATTGAAATAACAACAGCCGGAGCCTTTAATGGTTTGGGAAAGACAATACCTCCTTCCATAGTAGGTATTGTGTTAAATGCAATGAGAATTCCAGGGGCACTTTTATTATCAATAGCATTAGGACTAAATGGGGTATGGTGGAGTATAAGCCTCAGTAGTATTCTAAAGGGAATAATTTTAACAAGCTGGTTTATATTGTTTCTCCTAAGACATCCAGAAATAAAAGAAAGCAAGCTTTTTAGTTTTAGTAAACTAAAAGCAGATACAGAAAGATAAATGTAGGGATGCAGGCTCTGTCCTTTGTCCGGTTAGGAGGCAGAAATATTTGATTTTTAGAGAAGTTACACTAGATGACATGCCAATGTTTGATAAATATAAGAATATCTGTTCGGAATATTTGTTCTCATACCTTTACATGTACCAACATTCATATAAACTTAAAATGTCGGAAAAGGATGGGACAATAATTATACGTTCTGATATGGCAGACACTAATTTTTTTATGCCATTAGGAGACATATCGCAAGGGATAAAATCAGTTTTAGAATATTGCAAAGAGAATAAAATAAAGCCTGTATTTTCTAAAATACCTGAGGATTTTCTGAGTGTTTTTAATGATTTCAATTTTCATATTGAGGAGGATAGAGATTCCTTCGACTATATCTATGAAAACTCAGATTTTATAGAATATAAAGGTAAAGAATTTAGGAAGCAAAGAAATAATCTATTTAGTTATCTTAAAGTCTACACACCGAGATTTGATACAGATGTAAAAGCATATATTGATAAGTGCAAAGAATTCACTCGTAAGTATCACAATTCATCTAGTAAGTTGGAACCCACTTTTAAAATGCTTGATAATATGGATTTGTTTAATTTAAAGGGTGGGGTAGTTTTAAATAGTGGTGAGATTTCTGCATTTTGTTTGTATGAAAAATTATCAGAGAATATGCTTCTTTCTCATGTGGAGCTTACGGATAATTCCCACAGAGGGGTACATGCATATCTAATAAACGAGCTAGCAAAGAACATAAGTGAAAAGTATATAAACAAGGAGGATGATATGGGTATCCCAGGCCTTAGAAGATTTAAGGAAACATATAATCCTCAATATATGTTGAAAAAATATAAAGCCTACTACGAATATATAGGGGGCAAAAAAATCTGACTCCAATATCGCAGCATCTTAGTTCCCCATTTTATGTTGATATTTTCTATAGGCATTCCATATGCCAGCCTTAAAGCTTGTTCCAACATATTTATTCCAGCACCATAGTTTGCTACCAGTGAACCGGACACCCTAGGATTTATTTCTATAAGCTTAGGCATTCCGCTCTTAGAATATTTAAATTGAATATTTATGTTGTATGAAAGGTTAAGTGCAGAAATTATTTCTTTGGAATACTCTATTAATTCATCGTTCTTCTCAATTAAAGAAACACTAGCTACTCCCATTGAAGTCTCTATTCTTTGTCTCGGTATGCAGAAATGTGTGACGCCATTTTTGCATACACAATCAACACTGTACTCTTTTTCAGGAAGATATTCTGATACAAGCAGCTCAGGTATTTTAGCCATGCTTTTAAGCTGATTGATATATGCTTCAAGATTTACCTTAGCAGACCCTGTTGGCTCATTAAAGATATCTATTTTTTCTTCGGTTATTATTCTAAAACCCTTTCCACCTTCTCCAGCTACGGGCTTTATGCATACAGGCACATTAGGATATCCAAACTCTAAAACTGCAGCTTTAATAGAATCAATAGTGGACACTAATGTATATTTAGGCACGAATTCACTATTTCTAAAAAACTTGTATAGTTCATCTTTACTGTTTGCGATTTTTAGCTTTTGAGTGTCCTCAGTTATAAGCACCTTAATACCTAAGATCTCGAAAAGCTCTATATTTTCTGACATAAGTATGAGCTCATCAGTATATTGAGGTATTATGGTTGTTATATTTTCACTTTGGCATATCTCTAAGAGTGCATCTATATACTTTGAATCCTTAACCTTGGGCACAATATGTTTTTTGCCTGTCACAATAAATCCTACAGTATCTTTGTCTTCTACATCAGTAGTAACCACATTAATAGCAAAGGACTTCGCTTTTTTGAGCATATCAATATCAGCTAGAGTACCCATGCTTCCAGAAATAGTCCATAATATCTTTAAATCCAATTTTATCTCTCCTTATATGTTCAAGTCTCTATAAATTTTGACTATTAGTTATATTTAACAGCAATTTCACTAAAAAGGAAATACTATTTCTCGTATTTGTACAAAATAACCTATAATATATGTAGAATTATAATACTTGCCGAATAAGACCCAATATGTTATTATTCCAATACCAAGTGAATATTATAATACTTACGAGCTTTAAGTTTTTAAAAAGAGATGTAGGAATGTATTGTACATGAAGCGGATATATTAAGTATAAATTTATAATAAATATGTTGCGAAAAATACATATGAATCAAGGAAAATGTTTAGTGCAAAGCATAGAAAAGAGGGTATAAAATGATAGAATTAGGCAAAATACAAAACTTAAAAGTTCTTAGAATGACTAAGGTTGGCGCATATCTCAATACTGAATATGGTAGTGAAGATGAAGATATTTTATTACCGATGAATCAAGTACCACAAGATATTGAAGCAGACAAAGAGATAGAGGTATTTGTTTATAAGGATTCGGAAGACAGAATAATAGCTACTATGAAAAAACCAAAGCTTACAATGGGAGAATTAGCTTCCCTTAGAGTAGTGGACAATACTAAAATCGGTGCGTTTCTGGATTGGGGTTTGGAAAAGGACTTACTGCTGCCCTTTAAGGAACAAACGTATAGTATTGTAGAAGATGACATGTGTTTAGTGGGATTATATATAGATAAAAGTAGTAGACTATGTGCTACTATGGATATTTACAAGCTATTAATCGATGAATCACCATATAAAGTAAATGACAGAGTTAATGGTACTATCTATAAAATAAATGAAGACATTGGAGCCTTTGTAGCTGTGAATAATAAATACAATGGCTTAATACCTAATAAAGAGTTTTATGGTGAATACAGATGTGGAGATAGTGTAGAGGTTAGAATAAAAAAGGTTAGAGAAGATGGAAAGCTAGAATTGAGCTTAAGAAAAGAAGCTTACAATGAAATAGATGATGATGCAAAGAAGATTATGGATAGGCTAATACTACAGGGTGGCAAGCTAGGCTTAAATGATAACAGCAAACCCGAAGATATAAAGTCTGAGCTAAACATGAGTAAAAGCGCCTTTAAAAGAGCTGTTGGAAGGCTTTTTAAAGAAAGAAAAATTAAAATAACCCAAAAAGGTATTGAGACAATAGACTAAGGATATATGCCAGGCACCCAGATAAGTGCCAGGCACCGAAGTTATCCAGTTATTGACCGAGAGAAACCCTCCTGCTAATATAGCGTTAATGATATTAGCAGGAGGGTTTAATTATGTTCGTATGTTCGGTGCCTGGCACTTATGGGTTTTCCTTGAAACAGCATACTCCATATGGTAAAATAATCATATAATGGTGGTATATATCACGTAATAGTAAGAGGAAATAACAATAAATATAGATGAATAACCTAATAACCTGTGTACCCGGTACTTATTAATAGTTAAGGGAGGGAGTTTCATGAGTAATTATCTTGAAATAGCAAATAGTAAGGTTTTTTATATTTTAGGTTCTGTTATTATTTTATTTGTAATTTTACAGAGTTATTTATTTATTAGGTTGGCTTTTAAAGAAGGGATTATCATTGGTCTTAGTAAGAAGCAAATGATTAAAGCATTTAGAGTAGGGGCTGTATCAAGCATTTTACCTACTATAGCAATTATAGTTGCATTGATTGCAATGGTACCTGTCCTGGGCATACCTATTCCATGGATTAGATTATCCGTTATCGGGTCTGCACCCTATGAATTAATGTCTGCAGGTATTGGTGCTAAGGTAATGGGAGTTGAAGGACTTGGAGGTGCAGGCTATACAAGTGAGGTCTTTGCATCCTCCGTTTGGATAATGTCTATCGGATCCTTTTGGGCAGTAAGTATTGTAGTTTTTTTCCTGAAAAAAATAAAGAATAAATATGCAAGTAATTCCACTTCTGCTGATGCAAGCTGGGGGACTATACTTACCAATTCAGCTTTTCTCGGAGTGTTTTGTATTTTTATTGCAGACCCTGTAGTGAAGGGTGGTTTGCCACTTTTTACACTTCTAAGCGGTGCCGGAATTATGGCTCTTCTAGTAGTTATTATCGTAAAGCTTAAAGTAAATTGGTTGAAGGAATTTGCACTCACCTTAAGTATGCTTGGAGCAATGCTTTTATCAATAGTAGCATCAAATTTCATTTTCTAATAGAAAGAATGATTATATATTGAGGGGAGAATTATATGGTGAGTACTAAATTAAATCTTACAAGTTCAAAAATTTCATATCAAGAGAAGACGCATCTTATAGGTCGTACTACATTGACTATTGGATTTCTTCTAACTATGTTATTGCCAATGCTCCTGTGGAAGGTATATGGGATAAGCGTTCCTATAAAAAATTTAATAAGTGGTATAATTAGTATTTCTTCAATAATGCTACCTGTATCAATTGTAGAGGTATTAACATTTACACCATTGCTTGGTGCAAGTGCAATGTATATGTCATATTTAACAGGCAACATAACTAATATGAAGATTCCAAGTGCAGCTCTTGCTATGGAGATAATAGAAGCTAAACCTTCAACAAAAGAGGGGGATATAATCGCTACAATAGCTATTGCGGGTTCAGTAATAGCTAGTGAAGTAATAATAGTATTGGGTGTAATACTACTTGTACCAATCTCTTCAAAGCTAAATAACCCTATTATTCAGCCAGCTTTTCAGCAGATTCTTCCTGCATTGTTTGGATCAATTGGTGCCTACTATATTTTGAAGTCATGGAAACTTGCAGTAGTACCTATGTTAGTTGCGATAATCCTTAATCTTATACCTGGACTGCCAACCGCTATAACTATTCCAGTTTCAGTCGTTTCTGCAATTTTTGCAGCCAAGCTATTATACAAAAGAGGATTAGTCAAAGCGGAGTAAATAAGTTTGCTTTATTAGTATTTATTAAGATGGGGGGATGGTAACTATGAGTTTGAGTATATTTTTTACTAAGCAGCTTCTTAGAGTCATAGGCGTATTCAAAGGAGAAAAGTATAAGTACTCTCAGGAATATGAAGATAATTTTAAATACATGGATATTCAAGAAAAATTGTGGTGGGGATACAAGGCACTCATTAAGCAAATAGAGAATGGAGAAAAAGGAAAAAAACTTGAAGAATATTTTAAAAATCAAGATCTGACGTTTAACAAAGACTCCTCCTTTAAGGCTGAAAAAACCGTTACAATAACAGTGGGAGGCGATTTAAGCACTTCAGAAATATTGATGCCAGATAGTCTTAATCATCTATGGGATGATGTTGAAAAATTCTACTTTTCTGGAGACATAGTATGTTCAAACCTTGAGACTCCGCTATATCCAGAAAAACCCATGAGCGGAGTACCAACCATGTGCCTTACAGCACCTGCTTTGAATACTACCCCTGAAATGTTCGAATGCCTTGTTAGGTCTGGAAATGGAGTGAATATTTTTGCAACAGCAAATAATCACAGCTTGGACATGGGGGAGGAAGGACTTGTAACCACATTAGACTTTTTGGATTCTAAAGGGTATAAGCATGTAGGCACTGCAAGAACACCGCAAGAACAGAGGGATATACCTATTGTTGAGAAAAACGACATAAAGCTTGCTTTTTTATCATATACATACTGTTTAAATGGTCATGATTCCATACTGGAAAAAGATTATATGACAAATGTTATTCGTCTCAACAAACCAGATACAGATATATCCTTGATAAAGGAGCATGTGCAAATTGCCCATGAAAATGGAGCAGATATTGTTGTCGCCATGCTGCACTGGAGCATAGAGTTTGAAACCTACCCAATTGAAAATATCATTAAAATGGGTCATAGAATTATGGAATGTGGAGTTGATATTATATTAGGCGGACATCCACATGTTGCACAACCTATGGAAAAATACAGTTTTATCGACCCCTTCACTGGAAAAGACAAGGAAGGTTTCATAATATATTCACTTGGTGAGTTGGTATCCTATAATGCTTTTAGCAAAAATTCACGGCTTGCCTTGCTTTTGAAGCTTGAAGTTTTAAAGGGGCTGCAGGAAGGTGAAAGTATTACAAAAATTAATAAACTACAGGTATTACCTATATATACACTTGTCCGTAAATTAGAAAATGGTAAGTATGACTATAGACTACTAGACTTTATTAAGACACTTTCTAGGTTGAATAACGGAGAAAATCCATTTGGTTTTACATCAATTGAGATTAAGGAGCTAAAAAGACTTGAAAAACTGCTCTTCGAAAAGCTTCTACCAAGTGATACTTCACAAATTATTCATGAATAGGGCTTAGGAGGTAAAAGTTATGTTAACGGAGAATAAGGGTCAAGCTACTACATTAAATCCCGTAAAACTCCTTCAGGATTTAATAAGTTTCGATACAACAAATCCACCTGGGAATGAAGATGAATGTATTAGATATTTATATAAGCTTCTAACAGATGCAGGTATTGAGACAAAGATTCTTGGAAAGGATGCATCAAGAACTAATCTAATAGCAAGGTTAAAAGGAGCTGGAAGTGCTCGACCTTTTTTGATGTATGGCCATATTGATGTTGTTACAACGGAGGACCAAAAGTGGAGTCATTCACCCTTTAGCGGTACTATTGCTGATAGCTGTATATACGGAAGAGGTGCACTTGATATGAAGGGTGCAGTGGTTATGATGGTTTGTGCTCTAATAAAAATGAAAGCATCAAAGCTTAACCCACCTGGAGATATAATTCTTTGTATAGTTGGAGATGAAGAAGTTGATGGAACCTATGGTGCCAAGTATATTGTTGAAGAATATGGTGATTTATTTAGTGATGTAAAATACGCTATTGGTGAAATAGGCGGATTTACTATGTATATTGGTGGTAAAAAGTTTTATCCGATTATGGTTGCTGAAAAGCAAAGATGCTGTCTTAAGGCGGTAATAAAAGGTCCAGGAGGACATGGCTCCTTGCCAATGAATGGAGGAGCTATGGCTAAGCTTGGAAGCATATTGAATATATTAGATAAACGGAAGCTTCCGGTGCATGTAACACCTCCTGCAAAAATGATGATTACTGAATTGGCTAAACATCTTGACTTTCCAGCAGGTATGCTGCTTAAAGGATTAACAAACTCAGCTGCCTGTGACACAATTCTTAAGTTTTTAGGAGATAAGGGAAAGTTTTTTAATCCTATACTTCATAATACTGTTAATGCAACTATTGTAAAAGGTGGTAATAAGATAAACGTTATACCTTCTGAAATCACCTTGGAATTGGATGGAAGAATACTGCCGGGTTACAAAGTAGATGACATTATTAGTGAGTTAAAGTCGCTTATAGGGAATTTAAGTGAATTAGAAGTCACAAGCTATGATCAAGGACCTTTATCAGTAAATTTAGGAATGTTCAATACTCTTGCAGAAATTCTTAAAGAAGATGATAAGGATGGAATACCAATACCCTTTGTTATCAGCGGTGTTACAGACGCCAGATTTTTTTCGAAGCTTGGAATCCAGACTTATGGATTTACACCAATGCTGCTGCCTAAGGATATCGACTTCTCAAAGCTTATTCATAACGCAGATGAACGTATTCCAGTGGGAGCAGTTGAATTTGGGATAAATGCTATCTTTAAGCTGTTGCAAAGGTTGTAATGAATATATAAAAATTGTCCTTCAAAGCGGTCTTTCCAAGGGCTGCTTTTTTTGACAAGAATAAGTATGTAATAAGAGCTTAAACAAATAAAATAAAAGAAGATTATTTAGACAATTTACCATAAAAGAGTAAATTCCAGTTACTGTTCAAAAGAGAAATGATTTATAATTGATTTATAGGGAGGTTTTAAAATGATTCTCACAGGAAATGCAATTATCGAAAATTATAGAAAGGGGAATATAGTAATAGAACCTTTTCTAATGGAGAATGTAAATCCCAACAGCTATAACTTTAGGTTGGACAAGTATTTGAAGGTTTATGATTCTTTTCCGCTAGACCCAAAGAAAGAAAACACCTTCAAAACCATTGAAATATCAGGGGACGAAGGTTATGTGCTTGAACCGTACAAGCTATACCTCGCAAACACTGTGGAAGTTTTGGGCAGTACGTGCTTTGCTCCTACCTTCAACGCAAGGTCTTCTGTAGCAAGGCTGGGCATTTTTATAAATCTGTCCGCAACCCTTTGCGACATAGGCTTTATAGGGCAAATTACTATGCAATTGTATGCTGTGAATAAGGTAAGGATATATGCAAATATGAACATAGGGCAGATGATGTTCTGGAAGCCTGAGGGAGAAATAAAGCTTTATGATGGTAAGTATCAGTCCTCTAAGGGTCCTCAGACAACAAAAATATATCAGGATTTTAAAATTATCAATGAAAGGGCAATAGTATAGATGAAAAAGGAAATATACTTAATAAATTTTAATGACTATATAGCTGACAAAGAAAAATATCAAAGCAGGAGCATGGGGAGTAAGTTTAAAAACCTAGCTGAAGTATCTCCTAAATTCAATGTTCCAAAGGCTTTGTGCATAACAGCGGAAATGTTTAATGATGTACTTAAGATGGATCGGGAGTTATATGAATATATCAACGAAGTATTTGCAGATTTGGAATCTACATCAGGCTGCTTTATGATAGAATCCATAGATAAATTGGAGAGACGAATTAGTGATCTCGTGCTTTCGCAAAGCTTTATCGACCTACTGAAATCAAAAATGAGTGAGACCTTCGGGGATATAATAGGGTTTGCCTTTGCAGTCAGATCCTCCTCGTGCCATGAGGACACCGACAGTTCAAGCTTTGCAGGAGTATATGAAACTATACTTGATGTTAAAGGTATGGACAATATAATCGAAGCATTGGTAAAGAATTGGAAGGCATATTATAGCTATTCGGCAATAATTGCCAGGATAAGATCGGGTAATTACAGCCCTTACCCTGACTTGGATGTAATAGTGCAGCTTATGGTGGATAGCAAAATATCAGGGGTTGCATTTAGTTGTGATCCTGATGGAAGTGATATTCCCATAATTGAATGGGTTGACGGTATGGGAGAAAATCTAGTATCAGGCTTAAAGGAGCCCTCTGTTTACTACCCCAAGGGCGATAATAACGAAGTAGGAGTAGAAATCAGGACAATACTTGATGACGTTGCTATAAAAGCACAAGGGCTTAAAGAATACTTTGGCTATGACGTAGATATGGAATGGGGCTGGGATGGCAAACAGCTTTACATTTTGCAGGTTAGACCTGTTACAACCGTGAAGAAGCATAAGGTTGAAAGAATACAGAAAATGAATGTATTTAGCCTATATACAGATAATAAGATTCCTAACAAGGCTGAACTGGGAGAGTGTAAGGATATTTATTATGAATATACCAACAAGAGATCTCCAGCTTACATATTAGCAGAAAGCCAAAAGACTTCAACAGGGCTTAGCTATTTTGTTGAGTTCAATATGGCAGGACTAGAGGAAAGCTTTTTTGTGCTTGCTAAAGCTTTAGGAAAGAGCGACGCCCCCAAAATTGTCATAGATGTAGATAAGAGTATAAGACAGAACATAATTACAAAGGACGAGCTATATAACTTTATGGAGAAGACCTTTAAGGCGTCAGAGCCCTATGAAGTTCATTCCATGATTATAAGAGATTTTATAAAAGGTGATTATGGCTTTATATCCCAGTTATTAGATGGTGACAAGCTTTTGATAGAATCCTCTAAGGAAGGACTGCTGGCGATAAACAGAGGTTTGGTTGATTGTCATGAAATAATAGTCAAGTATGATGACAAAGAGCAATTCGACTATGAAGAGGTAAAGAAGGTTGGTATATCCGAGGTTATAGAGCAGTTCAAACCTGAAGCGGTAAGGAAGATACTCCATTTTACCAAGACCTTGAATAATATGTATGCAAATACCAAGCTGGAATGGGTTATCAAGGATAGTGAGCCATATTTTATAGATTTTTCAGTAGAAAAAAATAATATTGATTACAGTGGTTATGGCGAAAACGATATAAGAATTATTTATCCTGGCATAGCAAAGGGTCCACTATATAGAATCAGCGAGGAGGATATTTTCTCCAGATTGAGCATAAGTCCTGGTGTAAGCGTTACTAAGACAAATATGGTGGTAAAATCTAATAATGAATTAACAAAGCTTATAGATCTGATAAAAAATATGGAGCAGAAGCCTATAATACTATGCACAAAGCCCTATGCAATATTATCATTTCTTCTGGAGCATGTAGAAGGCTTTGTATTTACAGAGGGTTCTATTCTGTGCCATTTATCTATTCTTATCAGAGAAGCAAAAATACCTGCCATAATATATAGGAACGCAGAGCAGGCTATTGGAGAAAAAGAAACTGTAATGATAACAAATAAAAGTATTTTAGGAGTGATAGAATGAGTACAAAAATATACAGGTCAAAGGATGGTATAGATATAAAAGGCTTGATGAATGCACTTGAGAAAAATAGCAAGCTGGCGGTAGACAAAACAAGTAAGCGTGCAGTAATTGTAATTGGCTCTATAAATTGCATTAACAAAATTTACAAGGATTGCAGAGAACAAAAATTCATATATCTTGAGCTACCAGATAAAATGGTATACCAAGGCAATAATACTGTATATTTTAAAACCTCAGAGCTTACAGACAAATTCAAATATAAGGTCGTTTCTTATCCTGGAGAGGCACTTTCAGAAGGTGAAATACATTATTCCGAGATATTTGACGGAATGGCTGTAAACCCTGAGTGCCTTAAGCTATTGAATAAAGAAATGAATCTGTTTAGCCAAGAGGATATAAAGACCTTTGTACCCTTACTCTATATCTCCTGCAACTCTCAAAGTGTAAAGAGTCTTGAAGAACAGAAGGAATTGGAAATAATCTCTTCAATATACATGTACAGTCAGCTTCGCTACAGTGAGCAGGACATAATATTTATAAGAACAGGCTATGAAAATGCTTTCTATATAGAAGACAAAACATGTACGGTAATAGACAACAGTCTTTGTGATGTTAAGCTGATGCAGGTGCCTTCAAATATTATTCTTGAAAAGTGCATAGAGCTTCACAATAATAACTCTGTATTCCTTGGCAACCATCAATGCTATTACAGGAAAGAAAACAGCGAGTTTGAAATTGAATACAAATTTAATATGGAGAAGCCAGCAGACCCTTGGAATCTAATAATGGGAATATACAGAGAAATAAAGGACGGACTTCTTCCTAATTATATATTGGAGTATAAGGATGAATTCCAAAAATGGGATTATTATAACCACCTATTTGAAGTAACTGGGCCAGAGCAGGAAATAGGCTATATTTCCTTTTTACCGCTTACAAATGGTAAATACACAATTAAAAGAAAGTTCTACAAGGAGGATCAGCTAAAGAGAATAGAAACGCATACCAGAAATGTTGAGGTTCCTACAACACCAGAGGATTATTTGAAGGAGCATTATAATGTTCAATACAAAGCATATCCACCTTTTAGAAGGGTTAGATACGATATTAACCTTGAATCCCTAAAGAGTGGGAATGTATTTGGTATATTCTTTGACCATATCTCAGTGGAGGAAAAGGATAACATATTGATGCAGTGTGAAATAGAATATCTAAGAACTAGATCTCTATTCTCAAATGACCTTTTTATGGAGGAGCTAAATGAAGTACTTGAGTGGACAAAGAACTTTTTTAATAAGAATAATGTAAAATACAACGAGACCTTCTATTCCAAGCTTTCATTCATGAGAGATACCTTCAAATAGTAAGTATTAGCATAATCAATAAAATAGGGGTGTAAAAATGGATAAAATCAATTTAAGTAAAATAAAGGCATTTTTTATAGACCTTGATGGTACTCTTTATTTCAAGGATAAAGCAATAGAGGGAGCGACAAAGCTGGTCGATGAATTGAGGAGTAGAGGGCTTGCCCTTCGTTTTTTGACTAATACCGATTCTAGGACAAATGAGTTTATGAAGAAGAGAATAGAAAATTTTGGTTTCAATATCAACATAGATGAAGTATTTACACCAGTGGCGGCTTCTCTAACATTTCTTAAGAGCCAGACGGGGAAATCCTTTTTTCCTTTGGTAGCGGATGAGATAATGTGTGAATATGAAAAGCTGAATATCAATGACATAAATCCTGATTATGTAGTTATAGGGGATTTTAAAGAAAGAGTCAGCTATGATATGTTAAATAAGGCATTTAGGATGATTGCCGAAGGTGCAGAGATAATTGCTCTTCAGAAGGGGAAATTTTTCTACTCGGAAGAAGGCAAAAATCTGGATACAGGAGCCTTTGTAAATATGTTTGAGTTCGCTGCTAATAAAACTGCAAAGGTTCTTGGAAAGCCAAGCGAAGACTTTTTCAAAATAGCCTTGGAGGAATTGAAGCTTTCTCCTTATGAGGTAGCGATAGTTGGAGATGATATAACCACAGATATATTGGGAGCTAAACAGCTAGGGGCTTTTAGCGTTCTAGTCAAGACGGGCAAATATGAACAGAAAGCAGTTGAAGCCTCTGGCATAAAGCCAGATTTAATCATAGATACAATTTCTGAGCTGCCCCTTTGGATTAAATAAAATGAGCAGAAAAGTCATATGGCTGGTTTGGGATGCAGCATCAATGGACATAGTGGAAAAGCTTCTGAAAGAAGACAAGCTTCCTAACCTTAAAAGCTTGAAAGAAGAAGGTACAGGTCTTAGGATGCGGTTAAATCAACCAAACTGTCAAACTCCAGCTGCCCTTGCTGTTTTATTTACAGGTATGCCCTCAGAGCAAAATGGCGTAGCAGGCTTTTATACTCCTGACATAAGCAAGGAGCAAAATCTGCTATCACTAGAGAGCAGCTTTCACCAGAATGAGATACATAAACATTCCATATGGAATAGGGCAGCTTCCAACGGTAAAACGGTTTCTTTGGTTCATGTACCCTTTGTGGGGGAATTGGAGGAAAATGAAAGAGCTTCTTATAGAATAGCTATTGATGGGTATCGGAAAAGACTGACTAGAGGGAAGGTATTTACAGCATCTACATTGAAATGGAGCCAGAATGAAGCCTGTGCTTTTAAGGAAGCTATTATAGAAATGGATGGTTTTAGCTTTAATATACAATTGTATAATCAAGGCTTGAAGCAAGCTGTAAATATTATATATTCTGATGGTATACGTCAGCAAGTAGTCAATATGGAAGTAGGAACAGCATCAATAGACCAAAATCACAGCTTCACATTAGGTAAAGGTACTAAGCTGTTGGTTTCGGCTTTATACAAGCCCTATAACAGAGATGAAATATTGTTTATATTCTCAGGAATATATCAGGTAATAGACCACAAGGGCAGTGATATAGAGGAATTTCTGGATTATTCAGGAGCTTTTGAGGGTGAAGGCTTTGGTCGGTATTACCGCAAGGGTATATTTGGAAAGACCTTCTCTCAGGGGGGGCAGGGTGAGGCAGAAGCTATATTTATGAAGCTGCTTAACAGGACTGCAATACATTTTGAAAAGGCTGGGGAATTTTGTATTAAGAACTATCCAGCAGATTTAACGGTTTTATATCAGCCTTGCATAGATGAGATGAGCCATGAGTTTATAGGTTTTTGTGATAAAAACTGTGAGTTGTATGATAAAAAGTATTATGACGGATATTGGGAAAATGTGACTAAGGCATACCAAATGGCAGATAGGCATCTGGGAGCTGTTATGAAGCTGCTTCCAGAGGATACATATGTTGTAATAAGCTCTGATCATGGTATGGCAGCAGTATCACGAGTATTCTATATAAATGAGCTTTTAAGAAGAAGCGGAATGCTTGAATTTGACAGCGAGGGTACAGTTGACATGACTAAGACCAAGGTTTTTTTTCACCCTGCTGATAATGGTTCGATATTTGTGAATACTGATGACCATAAGGATGGTATAGTACCTCAAGCTATGAAGCAGGCAGTTTTGGACAGCGTGATAAATACTCTTGAGAGCTTAAGAGAACCCGAAACAGGAAGACCTATAATAAAAGGAATCAGAAGGATGTATGAAGAGGGTACTTCATCAAGAGAGCTTTTCGGAGATATATTTGTTGAGCCTTCTTATGGTTACTGCCTAAAAGGGGATATGAATGCCGAGGTAATAGAGAGAACAAATAAAAGCGGCTATCACCATTACAATCCTGATTTTAGTTCTATGGACGGTATATTTTTTGTATCCGAGCATAATCAAGAACGGTGTGGCACAATACAAAACACTGAGGTGTTTGCAGTTCTATGTGGTTTGATGAACATACCACTTTAATATATAAAAGGATGTGTGCAAGATGATTGATATTTGCATTTCTTTTATGGATTCATCCATAAATATAAAAATTGAAGAGAAAAATATGTATCGGCTGAAGCCTGTAATGACATTGTTTGGAACTCATTTAGATATAACAAGGAGTTTAGCAGAAAACCCTATTGCATGGCTCAACATATTTTCAGCAGATGAGTATAAAAGTGAAAATTTCATACCTAGAGACAACCGAGGCAAAGAGGTTATTATGAGGGTCAGCTCAGCAGAAAGATTCAATCTGAGTGCTACGCACTATGTTGTTGAAGGACTGGATATATTTGAGTGTAAGGACTCCAAGACAATAATGATATTTGATTTTGAAAATAAAAAGGTGGACATATATGCTTCTGAGGATTCTGATATTCAAATTATTGAGCTAATCAGAGATACAATAATTAAAGATCAGGAGAACAAAGGTACATTAGTGCTTCATGCCGCCGCCGCAGTCAATGGCAGCAATGCGGTGGTCATAGTAGGCTCTAAGGGTGCAGGTAAGACAACTACACTTTTGGAGCTTGTTATGAATGGGGGCTACAGAATGGTCTCAGGAGATAAGTTGTTTCTTAAGGTAGAGGAAGATGGAGTCAAGCTGACGGGCTGGCCTGATTATCCTCACTTGGGAGTGGGTACTATTTTGAAGCATTCAAAGCTTGTTGACATGGTCAAAAGGTTGTACTGCAAGGATGTGGAAAGAATGCTTATTCAAAAGAAAATACTGATACAGCCAGATGTATTGGTCAGGGAAACGGGTATTGAGTTTTCAAGGGAAACTCACAAATTGGACAAGATTCTTTTTCCAAAGCTTATTGATAATGTAAAAAGCAAGCTGGCGAAAATGGATACCCCTAGTATAGAGGATATAATAGAGAATTTGGAATTCAAAGGAGATTATCCTCAAAACAAGTGGAACAGACTTGTAATTCCTGACTATCAGAAAAGAGAAGAAAATGTTGATAAGCTCAGGAAAGCAGTAAGAAATTGCAGCTACTATATATTAGAGGGCAATTTGAGGATGTCTGAGGAAATAGTGAAGGAGCTGACTGTATGATTAAAATTGCAGTATATGGTTTATCAGGGGCAGGAAAAAGCTCTACAGCAAAGCTTATACAGAAATACTACAATGATAAGAATATAGAGACTAAGGTTTTAAAGCTTGCATATCCTCTTTATGAAATACAAAAAACCTTCTACGATACAGCAGGCAGGGACATAGATTTTTATGCTCAGGATCAAATACTGCTGGAAAGTATAGCCTCAAATCTTAGAAAAATATCTGAAACCTCACTGGTGGATAATTTCATGGAAAGATTGGGAAAATGCACAGCATCAGTAGTAATTAATGATGATATAAGAGATTACAAAATTGATTATCCAGTGTTAAAAAAAGAAGGCTTCAAATTTATCAAGATATTTTGTGATGAAGCATTAAGGGTTAGCAGACTTATGAATAGGAATGATCTGTCAGTTAATCTAAAATCCTCTACTACAAATGATTTGGACAAGTTTGAACCTAATTTTTCAATAGATACCAGCAGCTCTGACCTTGAAATACTAAAAGCTAATGTGTACAGAATATTGGATAACCTTGATAGAGGGATGAGTTAATATGATATTAACAGGGCACGAAATACTTAAGGAATTAAAAAACGGAAGGATATATATTTCTCCTTTTAATAAGAACAATATAGAACCCAATTCATATGGTTTTAGATTATCCGATGAGCTAATACAATATGAAGACGGAGAAATATTGGATATTAGAACATCTCCAAAGGTAAAGCGTTCTAAGATACCAGAAGAGGGCTATGTACTTCAACCTGGCAAATTCTATTTGATAAGTACACTTGAAACAATGGGTAGTAATTTTTATGCCAAGACGTTACATGCGAGATTTTCAGTGTCCTCTATGGGTATGTGGATTCAATTTAGTGCTCCCCTGGGTCATACAGGGGCTATAATTCCCTGGACTTTGGAAATAACAGTTGCCAACCCAATAATAGTTTATCCAGGCATGAAGATAGGCAAAATAGCCTTTTGGAAAAATGAAGGAGACCTTTTTATCTATAATGGAAAATACAAAGACTCCAAGACAGTTATTGCATCAAGAAGTTATCAGGATTTTAACTCTAAATAATAAATGCTGTTTCAATTATTATTTTGGTAGAGGAGAAATATACATGAAAGCAAGAGAGCAAATAAACAATTCTATATTAACCAATAAACAGAAGGTATTGAATCATTATCTTCCTCTTTTTGAGAATGAGGATTTTGAAGATATGGAGCTTATTGGCAATAACCATAAGGTTGTTGCTACACCAATTTTTATTACTAGAGAGCAAAATAGGATTATTAATGATGACTTGAATAAGGTCATGGAGATTTTGTTTCAGATTCCAGAAATAAGCTTCGGTGGAGATTATGAAAGCTACTTTAATGAATTAGGCTTCGGAGAACAGGTCAAAGAGGTACTGCATAAATACAAATTCAGAAAACAGCATCTAAATCTGTTAAGACCTGATTGCATTTATGACGGTAAGAATCTTAAGGTGTTGGAATTCAATATTTCCAGTTCCTTGGGTGGCATACTGACAAATGATATAATGGGAAGAGTAGTTCACCAGGATATAATGGAGAAAATTGGACTGCTTTCAGAAAACAAATGTGAATTTTTCAATGTAGCTGAAAACTTAGCGAAATATTTACGTAAGTCAGTACCAGAAAAAGAAAAAATCAAGCTCGCACTGCTATACAAGAATGAGAGATATGAGAAATTAAAATCAGCAATAATGCTTCTAAAGAAGCTCTTTGAACAGACAGGTATGGAGGTATTACCCTGTGATCCTAGTGATTTGGACTATGATGGCTGTTTGAAGCTGGGAAATCAAGTCATAGATATAGCCTATAGACTATTTTTATGGGATTTTAAGGAGTTTGGAGGCGGAACAACTCTTCAACCATTGATTAATGCTATTGACGATAATAAGGTGGAGTTTTTTGTACATGTCGGAAGCCGAATGTACTCTGCCAAAGCAAATTTAGGACTACTTTCAATCTTAGAGGATTCTCCCAAAATAAGCTCAAGTGCGAGGGAAGCTATTGGAAGAATTATACCTTGGACAAGGATTCTTGAAGATCAAGGAACGATGTATAAGGGGCGGAGAATAGATCTTATAGAGTATGTAGCTAAGAATAAGGATGAATTTATAATAAAACCTTCTGTTGCAGCAGGGGGAAAGGATGTAATCATAGGCAGGGATACCAGTGCAGGAGAATGGAATGCTTTGATAGAAAAGAATAGTGCTTCCCGCAACTTGGTAGTTCAGGAATTCTACAAAGCGGCACAACTAAAGCTGCCAATTGTATATAGTAAGGAAAAGGATGTAAGAATTGAAGACTTGCAATGCCTTTTCTCACCATTTTTAATAGATGGCAGGGTAGAAGGATATTTTGTCAGATGTCAAGGAACGGACAATAAAATAATAAATTTGGCATATGGAGCTATATCCACGTGTGCCGTATTGATTTAAGAATGATAAACAAGCATTTTGCCAGTGATAACAGGGGGTAAGCTAAGATGGAATATATTGTAAATATTGAGAAACTGACTAGAAAGTATACTAGTGGAGGAGGACTGTTCAAGAAGAAGCAGGATACAGTGACAGCTGTAAACAATGTATCCTTCAAGGTCAAAAAGGGTGAGGCTATTGGTATACTAGGGCCTAATGGAGCAGGAAAAACAACCTTAATAAAAATGCTGACAACTATACTTGTCCCTACTAGTGGTAAGGTGACAATTTTAGGCAAGGATCTCATAAAAGATGCCAATGAAATAAGGAAAAAAGTGAATGTTGTATACGGTGGCGACAAAGGCTTATATACTAGACTGTCAGCCAAGGATAACTTAAAATATTTCTGCAACCTGTATCATGTGCCAGTAGGTCAGCAGAAGGAAAAAATAGAGAGACTACTAGAAATGGTTAATCTTAGTGATGTAGCTGATAGGCGTATAGAGAATTTTTCGAGAGGGATGAGGCAAAGGCTACATATAGCCAGAGGACTTATAAATGATCCTGAAATACTTTTTCTGGACGAGCCTACAATAGGACTGGATCCAGTATCGAGCCTATCTATAAGGAAGCTGATAAAAAGTCTAAACGAAAATGGAATGACTATATTCCTGACCACTCACTACATGCAGGAAGCAGAAGAAATATGTGATAGAGTAGCTATCATCAGGAAAGGCAATATGGTACTGCTGGACGATGTAGAAAATGTGAAGGTGAAGTTTAAGAAGAACTATTATATAGAGCTTACATTAGGGAAGAACTCTGATAGTATAATCACTGCACTTAAGAGCAGCTTTATAAATGTAAATACTACAGATAAGAACAATGATATAATACTGGTTACCTTTGAATCCAACGATATAGTATCAGTGATGCAGGAATTACCTGATATACTAGGTGTTTCGGAAATATTGGACTTCAATGTTAAGACAGGCACCTTGGAAGATGCTTACATAGAAATAATACAGAACAATAAATAATGGGACAGGAAGGAGAATATTATGACAAGCGTTTTGCAAGAAATTAAAGCCTCAATAGTTCTTACTATAAAGGATAGTCTGTCCCATTCTGCTCTGATTTTCAACCTATCCCTTGCCCCATTTATATATGCAGTAGTATCTATGTATTTGTATCAAGGACTTAATGATAGCAATTCTACCTTCTACATGCTTTTAGGAGCGGGAGCCATGGGTGTATGGGAAAGCACACTTATGGGGGGGTCTTGGTCACTTAGAGAGGAAAAAGAGCAGGGAATACTGGAATATTACCTGTGTGCACCTTCCAGCCTATTATCAATAATACTGGGGAAATGTATAGTATCTGCCCTTATAGGCTTGATTGTACTTCTGGAGGTATTTCTTATAATTGGTCTGAATATGGATTTATCACTTGCTAATGTGGATTATGGCAAGCTGATAATTGCTTTTGTAATGTTCATGCTCAGCTTCTCAGTAATGGGATATCTATTGAGCTTTGCATTTCTACTTTTCAGATCCTTCGCTCAGATTTCAAATGTCTTGTCCGATAGTATCAAATTCTTCTGTGGAGTATTATTCCCCATAACCATACTTCCAGCAGCCTTTAGGATAGTATCCGTTTTGCTGCCTCCTACATGGGGAGTAGAGCTTGTGAGAACTTCTCTGATAAATAATGAAAATGCCTATGTGAGCTTTGGTGGTGCATTTGCCAGAATGTTGATTACTAGCATTGCGGTTATTGTCCTGACAATAGCGGCATTTAAGTTAATAGAAGTTCGGATAAGAAAGTTAGGGGAATTATCTAAAATATAGGTTTGATGCTTATATCTTGTTATTAGGGAATTTACGACATATGAATCAAGGAATACATTTCGCACATTTTGAATTCAATGTAAAATGTTTAGTGCGAAATATATAGAAGAAAGGATATAAAATGGATAGTTTAAAGAGATTTTTTTCCAATATATTATTAAGCTATAAGTCAATTTATGGCTTCATGAGCCTTAGAGCCTACCTTGTACTGGTTATATTGGTGCCTTTTTTTCAAACAGCTTTGTTTTCATACCTTAACTATTTCATTAATGGAGAAACGGGCATGAGGTATGCTGCTCTGGGTAACGCACTTTATACTATATGTATATTTGTAGTATTTACAATGGGTGCTTCTATAACGACAGAACGAAGGCTTGGTACTTTGCAGACCATACTGCTTTCACCAACTAACAAACCTATGTTGTTTGTTACAAAATCAGTTCTACATGTTCTGGAAGGTATAGTAACTTGCTGCTTCAGTCTTGCGTTTGGAAGGATATTCCTAAAACTAAACTTTGATAATATTAATTGGATGAATATGATTGCTGTAATACTTTTGACAACAGTTATGATGATAGGTGTGGGAATGTTTGCAGGGGTTTTAGGTCTGCTATTTAGAAAGGCAACTCCTATACTCAACTCTATCAATTTAAGTATATTTTTGCTGTGCGGCGTAAACTTTCCCGTTGACAGACTGCCAAAAGGATTACAGATAATATCAGATGCAATACCACTAACATACGGTATAAGACTTCTACGTGCTGTATATAAGGGTGAAGGTATTTTAAACATGGACTTGCTGTATTTATGCATAACAGGTGTAGTGTTTTTTGTAGTTAGTAATAGGATTTTTATTATATCAGAGAATTATAGCAGGCAGAAGGGTACCTTGGACTACTATTAAGTAAGGATAGGAGTGTTAAAATGGAAAGAAGTAGATTACTGCTTTTGAGAGCAGGGTTTCATAGAGAATTTGCTATTAAGACTATATTTAGAAGCAACATAGACCTTGGTATAATCGAAAGACCCTATATAAATGACCTTGCCTATGCCGATTATCCATACATTATAGATGATATATGGAATCCGAAGAAAATGTTCGATATCGCCCTGGAAGCTAATAAGAAACACAGGTTTGACGGTATAGCAACCTTTGCTGATACTAGTATAGTTGCACTAGGTATGCTAAGCGACTATTTGGGCTTGGACTATTTCAGCGAAGCTACTGCAAAAGTATTGATTAACAAGTTTGAGGTAAGAAAAAGGCTAAGTAAGGCAGGCATAGAAGATACCATGTTTTTTGAGGTTAATTCCATAGAAGATTTGGAGAAGGCTGCAAATAAGCTGGGCTATCCCTTTGTGCTAAAGCCTACTGACAGAACCGCAAGTAAGGGTGTAGTAAAGATAACTGACAAGAATCAACTAGAAAAAGAATACAACTATACTACAAAGATATCAAAAAATAAGAGAGTGATAGCAGAACGTTATCTGACTGGCACAGAATATTGTGTTGAGGTAGTAGTTTACAAGCATGAACCTTATGTGGTTGCTATTACAAAGAAAAGCATAAGCGATGGCAAGTATTGCATCAAGCTTGCCGCAGTAACGCCTGCACCTATAGAGGATAAGCTAAAGAATAAGATAGAGAGCTTTATCAAGGAGTCCGTAAGACAATTTGACATAGCAAACTCCATATTGCATATAGAAATCAAGGCTGACGAGAATGATAAGGTATCGTTGGTGGAAATAAATCCTAGACCTGCTGGTGGAGGTATGATAGAAAACATATACAAGCTAAAGGGTATGAATTTGTATGATTATTTCCTAGCCATTGCATTTAAGCAGGAAATCGATATAAACAAGCTAAAAGCTGAAATAGAGAAGCCTTTTAATGGCTATGCCCTATATTATTCCTTTATTAACCCTGTAAAAAGCGGTGTAATAGACAAGGTATGCGGTATTAACGAAGTATCAAAGGAATTGCTGTCTGGTGAGGAAAAAATAACACTTTGCTATAGAGATGGCGACTTCCTGCCCATGCCCGAAACCAACGAGGATGTCAGGGGATACTTATACCTTATGGCTCAAGACAGCAAAGAAATAGTTGAGCGTTCCCAGAGGATAGCCAACTTAATAGACTTCAAGCTGAAGGAATAGCAGATATTAATATATAGGAGGCTTTGTATGAAATTAGAGCTTGTGAAGGCTGGTAATAATACTATTATTTCTGAAAACCTTAACAATTTTGCTGACTATGAAAATAATGCAATATATTACCCCTTATAC